>DVFR01000030.1 GCA_018713165.1 Candidatus Coproplasma stercoravium
AAGGGCTTCGGTCTTACAATAGGCAACTGCCTTAGAAGAATACTCCTGTCCGCGCTCCCCGGTGCGGCGGCGCAGGGAATAAGGTTTTTGGACGGCAGCGTAAAGCACGAGTTTTCGGCTGTGCCCGGCGTTAAAGAGGACGTTACGGAGATTATCCTCAACCTCAAAACGCTGGCTATCAAAACCAAAGTTACCGATAAAGATTACGTTAAAGTAGTTCACCTCTATAAAGAGGGCCCCGCCGACGTAAAGGCGAGCGATATCGAGCAGGACGCCGAGATAGAGATTATAAACGGCGACCAGCACATATGCACCGTCGACGCGGGCGCTAAGATAGACATGGAGATAACCATAGGCAGGGGCAGGGGCTATAAGGGCGCCGACCACACGAGAAGCGACCTTATCGACTACATCCCCATCGACTCCATCTATACCCCTGTTAAAAAGGTCAACTACAACGTTGAAAACACGCGCGTGGGACAGAATACCGACTACGACAAGCTCGTTCTTGAGGTATGGACGAACGGCGCGTTCAGCGCGAAGGAAATCGTCTCCCTCGCCGCTAAAATAATGCAGGACCACATAAGCCTTTTCGTAAATCTTTCCGATACGATAAAGGGAATGGATATACTCGTTAAAAACGAGGACGACAAGCAGCAGCAGGTGCTCGCCATGGCCATCGAGGACATGGACCTCTCGGTGCGCTCCTACAACTGCTTAAAGCGTGCAAACATACACACAGTCGAAGATTTGACGAGAAAGACGGAAGACGAAATGCTCAAGGTGAGAAACCTCGGACGCAAATCGCTTGACGAAGTTATTTTAAAGCTGCAGTCTTACGGACTTTCGCTCGCTAACAAGGAGGACTAAAAAAATGCCCGGTAAATTAGGAAGAACTACCAAGCAGAGAATGGCGATACTCAGGAATCAGGCATCCGAGCTCCTGTGGTACGGCAAAATAAAGACGACTGCGGCAAGGGCCAAAGAGCTTCAGCCGTACGTTGAAAAGATAATAACCAAGGCTGTCAATGTTTACGACCTCAACGAAGAGATTGACGTCGTAACCAAAGACAAGAAGGGCAAGGAAGTTACCGTTAAATCCATAAAGGATACGCCCAAGAAGCTCGCGGCGCGCCGCGCGATAATGGCAAAGCTGCGCGACCTTCAGGAAGTTAAAGGCTTCTCCGAAAAGAAGTCGGAGTATAAGGCTCGCACCCAGGACGTTCAGCATCCCCTTATGGAAAAGCTCTTCAACGAGATTGCTCCCAAATACGCACAGCGCAAGGAAGAACTCGGCCAGGGCGGCGGCTACACCCGCATCTACCTTTTGGGCGAGCGTCGCGGCGACGCTGCCGAAGAGGCAATTATTGAATTAGTATAAGTGTTCACAAAATAGTTCACAAAAATGCCGCGCAGGCCGTGCGCGGCATTTTTCGTGAGTTTGAGGAACTAAGTTCCTCTGTCGGCGATTATTAAGTGCCCACGATTATATAATCGCCGACATTCACTTCCAGTGAGCCTGCTGCCGCAGCAAATTGAGTCTTGCGGCGCAAGGGAACCTTGCTTGCAAACGTGATTATATTAAACAATTCACAAAAATTCCGTGCAAGCCGTTGCACGGAATTTTTCGTGAGTTTGAGTAACGTCACCCGTCTCCTTATCCTCCTTTGATTAAGGGGGAATAGGCGAGCGCGGCGGGCGAAAGGGGATAGATACGCGCCGCCTTTTCTGCGGAACCGGGCTTTCCGACCAGTCCCCCTTTTTAAAGGGGGAACAAAAGGAGGATTCAAGGGGAGAATTAAAGAGGGGATTGCAGGCGCGCGTCGAAGCCGCGCTCATCACGTTGCCGCAGGCAACTCATCGCTTATATTTACGCGGCGCAATCCCTCAGGCTTGTTTCGTTCACTACGTCATTTCACAAGCCAGCGTCTCGCCAACGGTGCGGAAATGCCGTTGGCTCGGTCACCGCAAACGCTACTCACTATGCGTTTGCTCATCTCGCTGCGGCACACACGACGGGTGTCCGTCGTGTTATGAAGTGCCTTACTCGTCCTTCCACAAAGGAGCCTATAATGCGGTATTAATCGCCCCTTTGTCACCCTTAGCGTAGGGTGAAGCCTGTCTTTGCCCCTTTGTCATTTCGACTAAGTGAGCGAAAGCGAACGCATGGAGAAATCTCTTAGCCGCAAGGCTGCGGACAAAGGGCGGGAGTGAGATTTCTCCGTGCAAAATTAAGCAAAACAATAGACGATTATATAGAGGTATAAATGTTTTCTCGGCGCAAATTAAAAAAGAGTAAGGCTGGCTTTACGCTCGTTGAGCTCATAATAGTTATCGCGCTGGTTGCGCTGATAGGCGGCATGGTTTCGGGCTTTATCGTGTTTATGACCAACTATGCCGGCAACAACGAGCGCCTCGCCGACCGCAACAGCGAGGTTCTTTTGCTGCGCGAAAACATTGATATATGGTTCTCCTATGCCGACAGCGAGAATGCCGGGTTTACTTTTTCAACAAATTCAGTAGAAGTGACAGGCGGCGACGGCAATGGCATGAGCATATTCCGTGACGAAAGCGGCGACTATGTGTTCAATTACGGCACCACATATCCCCAAAGGACGACCACCGTCGACATGACAAACAACGTATCTCTGTACTTTTACCGCGACGGGGACAGCGGTTTTAATAATGCAAACAGCGGCGCGCTTGTGCGCTTTACCATAAATCTGCCCGCAAGCGGCAACACGTTCGTGTGCGAGGTGGTCTATGAAGATTAAACGCCTTTTAAAAGACCGCCGCGGATTCACGATAATGGAGGCAGTAATTGCCATTGCGCTCCTTTTAATAGTCACGGGCGCGTTTTTAACCACCTGCATAGTCGCCTCCAACCTGCAACGCCGCAGTTCGGATACGCTCGCGGCGGGAAATATCGCCTCCGAATTCGTTTCGGCATACAATAATGCCCAGACGGACGGAGCGGACGGGGAAGAGACTCACGACTTTTTGTATTACCTTTCAGTTTCGCTCGGCTTTGACGTGAGCGGCATTGACGACGGCCCCGACCACACGGTGGAGTATGGCGGTTCAACGCTCACGCTGACGATGGAAGAGAACACCCGAACATATGAATACAACACGGGGAATATCCGCATTGAGGCGGTAATATCCTCAAACGAATCGTCCGAAGGGATAGTTGTAAACGGGTATGTGAACGGCTTTTCGTCCGCCGTGTTCACGTACGAAGGAGGCGCGCAATGAAGAGGTTTAAACGCGGCGCGGCTCTCGGGTACGTAATCGCGCTCATGCTCGTGATAGCCGCCTTCACCGCACTCATTTTAACGGTCGCAACGCTCGGCGTAAACATGGCGGGCACGCACAGCGACTATCTCGAACGCAAACAGTATCTTGACGAAATCGGCAAATTGAGTTATGATATATATGTTACGGGCGACGGCACGGAGCTTACCATTCCCGTAGATAACGAATACGGCTTTACGGTTAATACGGCGGAAGCAGACGGCACTGTTACCATTACCGTGAATACGGCAAGCGGCGGCACGGCACTTACAATAATCTACACACAGCAAAGCGATGGCACTGCATATGAACTTGAAAGATATGTTTACGGGGCTCTCGGCTCCCAATAAAAAACTTCTGATAGGCATAGATATGCGCGCGGGCGCAATCCGGGTCATGCGTTCCGAAAGGGGGCGCGCCCCTGCGGGCGCCGACAGGCTCGATTTTACCTCGCGCGTTTTTACCGATGAATTTTATGAGGAGTTCAAAAAACTTCTCTCGGACTACGTTTCGGAGCACCCCGATTCAAGAGGTATGGCGGCATACGTCGTTCTGCCTGACGACTGCGTCGGGTTCGAAACGTTCAACCTGCCTGCAATGTCGCAGTTCAAGCTCGGCGCGGCAATCGACGCGGAGCTGAATAACCTCTACGTAAATATGCAAAAAACGCACAAGGTGAACAAGTGCGTGCTTAAAAAGGGCAGGGACTACAACGTTTACGGCGCATATTACTTCGATAAAAACATAGTTTCCGAGCTAAACAAAGCCATTGCGGCGGCAAGGCTCTTTCCCCGCGTTACAACCTATTCGGGCAACGCGCTCTGCGACGGAGTTTTCGGCATTATGCCCCGTGCGCGCGGCAAGAGCTTTTTGATTGCCGACGTCCGCCGCGACTGCACGAATATCGCGGTATCGGTGCACGGCAAAACGCTGGGCACGGCGACCATTCCGCACGGGTCTGACTTGTTGCGCGAGGACGAAGTGCAGTCGGAGTATATGATAACCGACCACGAGGTCGGCGAAATCGCCGTAATCAACGCGCGCGAGATTGCGCGCGCAAAGTCGCTCACCGTGGCGATTGACGACGATGAGGTGGAGCGCGAACTCTCCGGCATGGAAACCGCCGAAGAGGAGAGCGGCGAAATTAATGAAGGCGCGGAAGGCGCCGGAAATAATACGGCGGAGGAGCGCGCGCAGGGCGACGAACTCACTATAACCGACGACGAGGGTTGGAGCGAAGAGGAGCTCACGCCCGAAGAGGTGGCCGTCGCCGACGACGGCGAAGAGGACGATGACGACGGCTGGACGGAGGAGGAAGTTTCCCCCGAAGAGCTTGAAGGAGCGTCCTCGGCGAAGGTCTATAAAAAAACTCCCCGCCGCTATCCCAAATATATGCAGCGCCCCGTTCCCGACACGGAGGAGGGCATAATTTACGAAAATTTCAGAATAATTTTAAAGTGGCTGCTTTTATATGCCCGCAACGTCGGCTTCACGGAATACGCCCACGCGCCCGACTATATCCTCGTGAATATCCCGCGCGTGTTCTATCCGCTTATAACGAAGGCGAACGCCGAAGAGGGCAACAGGGTGCGCCTCGTGCCGCTTACAGCCGCCGACAAGGCGTCGGCTGCCGTTAAGGACGATTTGTGGCTTGCGGGCGCGGCTTTTGCCGATAAATACAACAGGGACGGGAACTACTGAGCATGGACCCTTATATTCTAGTATGGGTGTATATCCTTGCGGGCGTGTTCGGGCTGTGCGTGGGCAGTTTTTTAAACGTTTTAATATACCGCCTGCCCCGCGGAATGAACATTGTGTTCCCCGCCTCGCACTGCACAAACTGCAACTACAAACTAAAATGGTACGATAATATCCCCGTTTTATCATACATAATACTGCGCGGAAAGTGCCGCAACTGCGGCGCACGCATCTCCCCGCGCTACACCATAGTCGAAATTTTAAACTGCCTCATCTGGCTCGCCTGCGTATGGGCGTTCAACAGTTACGGCATAGGCTATATCGTGTGTTCGGCGCTTGCGCTGTCGGCGCTTATCGTCGTGTTTTTCTCCGATTTGGAGACCATGCTCATTCCCGACAGCATGACGATAGGCGTTGCGCTGTGCGCGATAGCCGAACTCATTCTCGAAATCTTCGGGCTCGGCATAGGCATAAGCTGGCCCGACAGGTTAATCGGCGGCGTTGCGGCTTTCGCCGTATTTGCGCTGATATATTTTATCTTCCTCCGCATAAAAAAGCGGGAGGGGCTGGGCTTCGGCGACGTAAAGCTTGTCGGCGCGATAGGGCTTCTCCTCGGCTGGCAGAGCCTCATTCTCTGCATAATACTTGCGTGCGTGGGCGCGCTCGTAACGGTGCTCATAGTAAACGCGGTGTCATCATTCAAAGCAAAAAAATCGCCGCCCGATAATGCGGGCGCAGAAGAGAGCGGAGAGGAGAATGAAGAAACTTCGCAGGGCGGAGAATTTCCGTTCGGCCCCTTCCTTGCCGCCGCGGCGGCGGTGTGCGTATTCTTCGGGCAGACAGTAATACAGTGGTACACGGGTCTCTTTATGTGAGGTGAACCTTGAGAAAGTACAAATACAAGGCAGTCAACTTAAACGGCAAAAAAATTCAGGGCACTTTCCTCGCCGAAAACGAAAAAGACCTGCGCGAAAAGCTTGCATTGCAGGGGGTATATCTCGTTTCGTCGAAGGTTACGACCGATAAATCGCCCAACGCCTTTTTCAGCATGACGGGCAAGACGTCCGCGCGCGAGCTTGCCAACTTTGCGCGCCAGTTTTCAATCATGATAACTTCGGGCACGTCAATCGTCGATTCGCTCGCCGTGCTCAAAGAGCAGTCGTACACAGGCTATTTCAAAAAGGTGCTCGAACTTGTGTTCGAGGCGGTGAAATCGGGTCAGCTTCTGTCGGAGGCGATGGGCAAACACAAGAGCGCCTTCCCCAACTTCTTCGTAAGCATGGTGAAGATAGGCGAACTTTCGGGTCAGCTCGATGCCGTGCTCGTCTCCGTAGCCGACTATCTGGAGTCGGACGAAAAGCTCAAAAGAAAGACGAAGAGCGCGCTCGCCTATCCCATACTTCTTATAATTATGGCGATTGCCATAATCGTGCTCGTCGTTGCGTTCGTAATACCCACGTTCCAGCGCTCGCTCGCCTCGCTCGACGTAGAGATGCCGCCGCTCACGCTCGCGGTTATCGATATAAGCAATTTCTTTACGCAGAACTGGATGTATATCTTCCTCGCGGTGGTGGGCATCGCGCTTCTGTTCATAATTTTCATCCGCACCAAACAGGGCAGGCAGCTGTGGGATAAATTCAAATTCCACTGCCCGCTCGTGCGCGGGGTAGTGCGCGGCAACGTCGCTGCACGCTTTTGCAGGGCGTTTTCCCTGCTTATTGCCGGCGGTATGGACATAGTAGATGCGATGGACGAGGTGCTCGTCGTGTTCGGCAACAAATACGTGGAACAGCAGTTCCGCCGCGCCACCGACGACGTCCGCCAGGGCATGAACCTCACCGCCGCGCTCGAAAAGTATAAAATATTCCCGCTCATGCTCACGCAGATGGTCTCCGTCGGCGAAAAGACGGGCAAGGTCGACGAAGTTCTCGCCCGTTCCGCCCCGTACTTCGAGAGCCAGGTCGAGCAGGCGCTCACGACCGCCACGAGTTTAATTCAGCCCGTAATTCTCATAATAATCGGCGCGTGCGTCGGGCTGCTCTTCTACTCGGTATATGCTCCCATCACGGCCGCGCTCGATACCTCGTACGGCAACTAAGGAGGCGTTATGGAGCTCAATTACGAAATTTTACAGTTTTACGCCTACAAAAAAATAATCAAGCGCAAGCAGATTAAAGGCATTTACGACGACTGCATGCGCCTCAATATGCCCATCGAAAGCTACATGATAGCAAAGGGCTACTGCACGCAGGTAACGGCGCTCGCCGCGCTCGGCGAATTTTTCTGCATGCCCTACTGCGAAATGGACATGCTCGAACCCGACACCGACCTTATCAAGGACGTAACGCTCGCTTTTTTGCGCAAGCACAAGGTCGTGCCCGTATCGTTCGATAAAAAGAAGGGTGTAATGCTCTTCGCCGTCGCGCGTCCGCTCGATTTGTCGGCGATGTCCCTTCTGAGCCAGATTTATATCGGGCCGAAAGACTTTATCCTGGTGCCTGCGGTGCAGGTGGACATCTTCGTCGATTCGATTGTCGCCGTGCGCTCCACCGCGAGCGCGCTCAAAGATTTGCAGGAGAACAGGGATAAGGAACTCATAAGTTCCGCCGCCGACATGCCCGTAAATCTCATCGACAAGGACGACGACGTTTTAAACAATCCCGCTGTCCGCCTCGTCGATTCGATTATAAAGGAGGCTATACCCTTCCGCGCGAGCGACATTCACATAGAGCCGTTTGAAAAGGCGGTTAAGGTGCGCTACCGTATCGACGGCGACCTTCAGCTCCGCGCAGAATTCCCGATTGAAAACTACCCCGCAATCTGCGCAAGGCTCAAAATTCTCTCGGGCATATCCATAGCCGAACGCCGCGTCCCGCAGGACGGGCGCATAAGCATGACGATAAACGGCACCGACTACGACTTCCGCGTATCCACGCTTCCCACGGTGTACGGCGAAAAGTTCGTCGTGCGTATTCTCGATAAAACGTCCTTCAACTGGACGCGCTCCGAACTCGGCTTCACCGACGAGGAGAACGAAACGATAAATAAAATTCTCGCCCATTCCTACGGCATAGTTCTGCTTACCGGCCCCACGGGCTGCGGCAAATCGACCACGCTCTATTCCTTCTTAAAGGAGATAAACAAGCCCGAAGTAAACGTGATAACGGTAGAGGACCCCGTCGAATATACGCTCCACGGCGTAAACCAGGTTCAGGTCAATTTAAAGGCGAACTTAACCTTTGCAAGCGCGCTGAGGAGCATTCTCCGCCAGGACCCCGATATCATAATGGTCGGCGAAATCCGCGACGAAGAGACCGCCGAAATAGCTGTCCGTGCGGCAATCACGGGTCATCTCGTGTTCTCCACGCTGCATACCAACGACGCGCCGGGCGCCGTTATAAGGCTTGAGGACATGAAGGTGAACGACTATCTCGTTGCCGACGCGGTGGTGGGCGTAATAGCCCAAAGGCTTGTAAAGAGGCTTTGCCCCATGTGCCGCAAGCGCGGCAGGTCAAACGAATCTGAAATGCGCATTCTCGGCGTAACCGAGCCCGTTTCGGTATTCCGTCCGCAGGGTTGCCAGTTCTGCGACAACACCGGCTATAAAGGGCGAATCGCCGTTCACGAGATTATGTATATGACCGATAAGCTCCGCGCCGCGATAATTGCGGGCACGCCCGCAGAGCGCCTGCGCGAAATAGCGCAGGAGGAGGGTATGGTCAATCTTTGGGACAGTTGCAAACAGCTCGTGTATAAGGGCGTCACCGACGTCACCGAACTCATGACTCTCTTCGACGATTGAGCTGCATAGTTGAACGTCAAGTGTATTTAAAATAGTGCAAAATGGAATAATGTTAAGGATATAATGCTGAAAAAGCGGCGCAACAGCGCCGCTTTTTTGTATAGCGAAATTTTGATTAGCTTAAAATGAAGTTTATTTTGCTATATAGCTCTGATTATATAACAAAAATATATTCTTCTTTACCGTTACTATTTTTATTGAGAGATAATTGCCTTTTTCATTGCAAACTTGCGCAAAAACAATTTTTCTTCGATAAGCGATACGGCTAAATGTACGACCATGCCAAAGCCGAACATCATAATAATTACGTCCATAGTGAATGTTATAGCATTTGTTAAATACAATATGTAAAACGTTCCGTAGTATACAACGTTTATAATTAATGAATTTATTGCGTTGTAACCTGTATTTCCCAAACCTATAAAAATATTATCTATCACTGCACAGCATGCATAGCCGTCCGATACGATATAGTCTATCTCGTTCATGTGGTGCAGGTCTTTGATTAAACCGATATACAGTTTGTCCGCGACTTTCATATCGAATTTCTTTACGGTACGGAGCGCCTGCAAAGCGATCATCTCGCCCATGAGTTTGACGTTTTCGGCGGAGATTACCTCTTTGAATAATTCGCCTTCGTTGCGATACTTTCCGTTTGAGAACTTTGTTACCAACATTTCCATCTTTACGCCTCTGAATTTGTATTTGCCTTTTTCGGGCAAAAGGCGAAGGTGCATAGGACGGTGAAAGTGCGTTGCAATGGAAATATAGTCTGCGGAAGTCAACGGGACAAAGCCAAAATCGTTGCGTACAGGTCGGAAATTGCCTCATAGACAGCAAAAAGAGCCGAGCAAGGGAAAATTCCTTACTCGGCTCTGAAAGTCCTTTATAGGTGTTTTCGGCGACGATTTTGCGACCGTTGACGTCCGCGAGGAACTATGCTACCATAGCCGACCGAAAAAGCAAATTCGGGGGGATACGGAATACAGCAAGCAAAACGGCTGTTATTTCAAATCAGAAAAGAAAATACCCAGCCAAAACTCTTTGTCTGTGACAAATAAGTTCGACTGGGTATCGTGTGGTGGAGCATAGCAGGTTCGAACTGCTGACCTCTACACTGCCAGTGTAGCGCTCTACCAACTGAGCTAATACCCCATGCCCATATATTATATCAAAAACATACGCCTTTGCACAAGCATTTTTATGCTCCGTTTCCCGATTTTTTGTTTTTCGTCGTATATTTTCTCTCCGTTTTATTTGTCTGTCATCAAATATCAAAATGATAATATAAAACAAAAAAGTGGTAGCATATATCTATTTATGATAGTTTAAATATATTTTCACTTATTTTTTGCGAATATTTTCCGAAACATTGACATATCGACAAAATGCTATATAATAAAAATGTACTAAACAAACAACGTATTTTTTGGAGGTTTCCTGAGTTGTTCGAAATTTTTATGACCGCCGTAAACGCGATTGTGCCGATTGTGCTCCTGATTGTGCTCGGCTACGTGTTAAAGCGCATCAAGTTCCTTACGGGCGAGTTTCTCAAAATCGGCAACAAGCTCGTGTTCAACGTCTGCCTGCCGTGCATGCTGTTCATCAATATTTACAATATTGAAGATTTGTCGTCGGTAGATTGGGGACTCGTCATCTATTCGGTGATTGCCGTATTCGTAATTTTCGGCATAGGTCTTGTAGTAAGTATCCTTACGACCAAAGACAACCGCCGCAGGGGCGTAATTTTGCAGTGCTGCTACCGCAGTAACTTTGCAATAATCGGCATTTCGCTCGCCGCCGCCCTCGCAGGTTCCGCCGTAGGCGCGGAGGAGACGGTAAACGGCGTCGTTGCAATAATTCAGGCCTTCACCATTCCAATCTTCAACATTCTTGCCGTAATTTCGCTGTCTATCTTCGTCGGCAGGCCCGAAGCCCAGCTCGATGAAAACGGCATGCTCGTAAAATCGGCAAGCCACCATACCGACGTTAAAAAGATTCTCTTAAACATAGTAAAGAATCCCCTCATAATCGGCATAGTAATCGGGCTCGTATTCCTCGGGTTGCGCTATGCAGAGATTGCAATCTGGGGCAGCCCCGCTCCTTTCACGATAAAGGACGACCTTACATTCATTTACGATACCCTCGACGACCTCAAATCCATCGCAACGCCGCTCGCGCTCATCGTGCTCGGCGGCCAGTTCGAGTTCTCAGCCGTAAAGGGTATGTCGAAGGAGATAATCGTCGGCACCGTGTTCAGAATTGTAATCGCGCCCCTTCTCGGCGTTGGCTGTGCGGTGCTTTTAAGCGAATTCACTCCGCTTCTCAACTTCGGTCAGACGGAATACCCCGCGCTCATCGCACTCTTCGGCACGCCCGTTGCGGTATCCAGCGCGATAATGGCGGGGGAGATGGGCAACGACGAACAGCTCGCCGGTCAGCTCGTCGTATGGACGAGCATCTGCTCAATCGTAACCCTGTTTGCCACGGTATTCCTGTTGATGTCGTTTGGACTTCTGGCGGTGTAATATGAAAGTGCTTTCGATAACGGCGCGCAGCGCCTCTTTTACGACTGAATGTAACAGTGCATACTATGCTCCCGCGCCCTTCGACGTCCTTTTAAACGGCGAAACGGCAGTTAAGGGCGAGGAGAAGAATGTTTTCTCGCTCTTCAATCTCACTCCCGACACGGAGTACATACTCGAAGCGCGCGGCGAAAAACTCTCCTTTAAAACGGCGTGCGAAACTTCGTTTCTTAGCGTAAAGGACTTCGGCGCGGCGGGCGACGGTCTGCGCGACGATACTCCCTCTTTTTCAGCCGCTGTTGCATGCGCCGAAGAGGGCAGCACGATATACGTTCCCGCCGGCGATTATCGCATAAAGCCCGTGTTTTTAAAGAGCGGAATAACTCTTTGGCTCGATAAAGGCGCGCGCCTCGTCGGCGAAACCGACCGCACGAAATATCCCGTTCTTCCCGCCGTCGCGGGCGAGGGGAAATCGCGCCGCAACTTCGGCACGTGGCAGGGGGAGGAGGCAAACTGCTTTGCCTCCATGCTCACCGCAATCGGCTGCCGCGACGTAGCGGTGATAGGCGAAGGCGTGATAGACGGCAACGCGCAGAACTCCGACTGGTACGTAAACCACAGGGTAATGCGCATAGCGTGGCGCCCCCGCGGCGTGTTCTTCAACCGTTGCGAGAACGTGCTCATGCAGGGCGTAACCGTGCGCGACACGCCCTCGTGGAACGTGCATCCCTATTTCTGCAAAAACGTAAAGCTGTATAATCTCAGCCTGTACAATATACCGTCCATGCCCACGACGGACGGCATCGACCCCGACTGTTGCGAGGGGGTCGACATTGCGGGCGTAAATATCTCCGTCGGCGACGACTGTATAGCGATAAAGTCGGGCACGCTCGAGCTTGCCCGCCGCTATAAAACGCCCTGCAGGGACATAAAAATAACCGATTGCCTCATGGAATGCGGCCACGGCGGCGTAGTGTTCGGCAGCGAAAGCTCGGGCGGAATCGAAAACGTTCACGTGGAGCGCTGTATCTTCCGCGGCACCGAGCGCGGCTTCCGCATAAAGACGAGGCGCGGCAGGGGCAGAGTTGGCGAGATAAGCGGCGTCGTATTCAAAAATATTATAATGCAGGACGTAATCACGCCGTTCGTCATAAACATGTACTACAACATGGGCGACCAGACGGGGCACACCGAGTACGTCTGGACGACGGAGAAACTGCCCGTCGACGAGCTCACCCCGATTGTCGGCGACTTCGAGTTTTCCGACATGAAGTGTACGGGCGTGTGCTGCTGCGCGGGCGCGTTCTACGGTCTGCCGGAGGAGCCCATAAAGCGCATAAAGCTTAAAAACGTTAGCTTTGAATTCAACCGCGACTGCCAGCCCTCTTTCCCCGACATGAAGGAGAAAAACGAGGCTGTAAAGTGCGGCGGACTTTACTTTTTGTTCACCGACAAAGTTGAGCTTGAAAATGTAACCTTTTCGGGCGTGGAGGGAGAGGAAGTCGTTTGCGAAGGCGTCGGCTCCGTTCACAGAAAGTAAAAAAATATTTTGCGCCGCTTTTTCCGCGGCGCTTTTCTTTTGTTATAAATGCCTTTCGTTTCGGTATATTATGGGGTCAATTAAAAAACGGGAGTAATTGTTGCTCCCGTTTTTGCCGTTTATTTCAGTTATTTTTTCAGCCGATTTCTGCCTTAATTCGTTTGAGCGCGTTCTTTTCCAGCCTCGAAACCTGCGCCTGCGAAATTCCCACCTGACCCGAAATTTCCGTCTGGGTCTTGCCCTCGAAGTAACGCAGGTATAAAATGTGTTTTTCGCGCTCGTCGAGCTTCTGCATGGCCTCATACAGCGCCGCTTTCTCCGTCCACGCCTCGTCGTTGTTCTTTTCGTCGAAAATCTGGTCCATCAAAAGCAGTGTGTCGCCCGCTTTATTGTAAACGGGGTCGTAGAGCGAAACGGGGTCGGATATCGCGTCGAGCGCGTACGCGACTTCCGAAACGGCTATGTGCATCTGTTCGGCAATTCTGTCGTAGGTTACGGCGTCCTCTTTTTCTTCGAGCTTTTCGCGCACCTTTAATATGCGGTAGGCCGTGTCGCGTATCGAGCGCGAAACGCGCAGCGAGTTTCCGTCGCGTATAAAGCGCTTGATTTCGCCGAGAATCATCGGCACTGCGTAGGTGGAGAACTTCACGCCGACGGACAGGTCGAAGTTGTCAATCGCCTTTATAAGCCCCACGCAACCCGCCTGAAATACGTCGTCGGCGTTTGCGTTTTTCGACCAGAACCTCTTCACGAGCGATAAAACCAGCCGCATGTTGCCTATAATAAACTTGTCGCGCGCGGCGTCGTCGCCCGCTTTCAGCTTTATCATAAGTTCTGTCTGCTCCTTCGCCGAAAGGAGCGGAAGCCCGGAGGTGTTAACTCCGCAAATATTAACTTTCTGCAACATTTCTGCCTCCTGTATGTAGCACTCGGATAACCGTAAGCGCCGTTAAATCGCGCATATGTGCGGGGTAATTGCATTTATCCGCTCTGGTATAGTATGCCTTTGAAATTCTGTTTTTATTCGCCGCCGCTATAAATTTTTTTGCGCGCGGCGGCGCGCTCTTTTCGTTTAAATTTTAAGCGTGCTATGTAATTTTATGCATATGGATTGACAAAGTAAGAGCGCAGGCGTTATAATTATGCAGAGTTTTTGCGGCGCCGTTATTTTTGCCGTACGCCGTTTGCGTGCGCGGCTGCCGCGGGAGAATTTAAATTAATTAATTTACGGAGAAAAGATGGTCAGAATAGTAACCGACTCCTCGTCGGAGATTTCGCAGGAAGAGGCAAAGAGGCTGAATATAGAGGTGCTTCCCCTAACAATCATATTCGGCAACGAACAATACCGCGACGGGATAGACATTACGTCGGACGAGTTTTACGAAAAACTTGTAACATCTTCTGAATTTCCCACCACGTCGCAGCTCAGCTTCGACGCTTTAAGCTCGCTGTTTGCCGATGCGAAAGACAAGGGCGACGAGGTGCTCGTCATTTCCATCGCCTCGGCGCTTTCGGGCTCGTGCGAGTGGGCCGTCCGCGCCGCAAAGGAGAGCGGATACGATAAAATTACCGTGTACGACAGCAAGTGCACGACTTTCATGCTCGAAATTCTGGTGAGAGAGGCTGTGCGCCTGCGCGATAAAACTGTCGGAGAGATTGTTTCCGCGCTCGATGAACTCCGCCCGAGGATAACGCTGCTCGCCGCGCTCGACACGCTCGAATATCTCAAAAAGGGCGGCAGAATAAATAAAACGGTGGCGGCGGTGGGCGGCATGCTTAAAATCAAGCCCGTTATAACGGTGTCGGATGAGGGCAAGGTTGAGCTCATTCACAAGAGCATCGGCATGAACGCTGCGCTCAGATACATATCCGAATGTTATCTCTCGGACAAAAAAGACGAAAATTTTGCCGTGCGCACTATATATTGCATGGACGAGGGCAACTGCTCCAAGCTCCGTTCGCTGATAAACGTCAGCGATGCCCCTTACGAAAATATCTGTCCCGCGGTAGGCACGCATATCGGCCCCAAAGCGGCGGGTATAGTTTACGTGCGCAAGGCTTAAAAAGTGCGCACGGCGTGGAACTGCGCATAAAACTGCGGTTTCCGGGCTATAAATACCTGTCGGCCGTCGGCTTACGCCCATAAACCACATTTAACGCAAATTCTCTTTCGGGCGTCGATTCATCGGCGCATTTAACGCGCGCCCGCGCGCAGGTGCGGCGCAGGTACAAATTTACATATAAATTTAGTAAAATACCTTTGCAATGCGCGCCGAATAATGTTATAATGTATTCATACATAAAATGTATCAAGTATACCCGTGCATAAAATGTATCAGGGAAAAAGTAATAAAGTGGAGGTCATAAAGCAAACATGATAACTGCGGACTATATCGTCCTCGGCGTGCTCGTCGTGTTCGTGCTGATAGGCGCCCTCGTCGGCTTCGGCAAGGGTCTCAAATTTTTCACGAGCGGCATTTTCGGGGTAATAATTTCCGTGTTCGTCTGCTATCTCATCTTCGGTCTCGTATTGAGCTGGGACTTCGTCGCCGAGCTTCTGGGCAAATTCAGCGACTGGCTGCGTGAGCAGGGCAGCGTCGGAACGTTCTTCGCCGACATTTATATCGACAGGGTTGTGCTTGCGGTAATTCTCTTTATAATCGTTCAGATTGTAAGAATAATCATCGTAAAGATTTTAAAGAGCGTGTTCGAAATAAACAACATTCTCGTCAAGGTGATAAACCGCATACTCGGCGCCGTATTCTTTGCGGCGGTGTTTGCGGCGGGACTGCTTATAGTATTCCAGATTTTTGCGTGGATTGGCGGCGACACGGCTGCAAATTTCCTCTCGAATCTCGACGGCAGCGCGCTCCTTCTCGACCAGCTCTTCTTAAAAAATCCCCTCAACTCAATCTTCTCGTAAACAAAGCGGGCGGTGCATTTCGTTGCGCCGCCCGTTTTTTGCCCGTTAACAAATTTTGCCGCCCGCGCATATAATATAAGTGCCGCAAAGTCCGTGCCCGCCCGCGCGGGGAGCTTTCGCGGCGGGAGGTAATTTTTGGAATTTTCATATACGCAGATAAGGCAGATGGACGTTATAAGCGTCGTCGACGGCAAACACCTCGGAAAGGTATGCGACCTTGTTTTTGAATTTCCCGAAGGGAAGGTGCGCGGCTTTTACGTAACCGGCGGCAAGGGGTTCAGACTCACGCGGCCCGATTTGTTCATTCCCCTCAAAAACATTGTGCGGATAGGGGAGGACGTGATACTCACCGACGCAGACTGCGTTCCGCCGCCCAAAGAAAAGCCCTGCCGCAAGCCGCCCCGCCGTCCGCCCGCGGACTGCTGCGGCGAATTCCGCGAAGGCGGCGCGCCCAAAGACAGGCGCAGTTACGACGAATACGAATAAAATAATATAGGGACTATAAGGCGGCGCGCAATGTTCTGCGCGCCGCCGCTTACTTTGCACACCGACGGCATTCAGCGCGCCGCCGCCTGTATTTATAAAATATTTTCAAGTTTTAGCCGGTAATTGTCGGGCAGGTTTTCTGCCATCTTTTTAACTATTTCAAGGTTGGCGAGCGCAAGGGGGTAGTCATGCGTGTAGATGTACGAAAACGCCTCGTTCAGCCTGTAATCCACGTAAGAAATGTCGTTGTGCGGTATAAACATATGCAGTTTGCTTTTTTTTGCCGACCACATCGTGCGCACCGCGTCGGCGTCGCCGCTGTTGGCGTTTTCTTCCTCGACCTTTTCATACAGCGTATCCACCGCGCCGCGGAATTCTTCGAACTCGTTTGCAAGATACAGGTCGACGAATATAAAAAATCCCGCGCACACGGCAATCGCCGCCAGCGTAAGGCAGATTGACCTCACCATTGTCCGTTCACCGCCATCTGTAAAATTTTATAACTTTCGCCCCTCTTCTGAAAGTAAACTCTGCCGTTTCCGTCCACCGTCATAACGAGCACTTTGTTTATTCTGGCTTTCTGTTCCTTTAAAAATTTATCGAGCGCCGCCCGCTCTATTCCGCACGTCGAAAGGTTGTGCGCGTTCAGCTTACCGCTGTCGATTAGGGTGACTGCGAGCGAGCTTGTCTTTTCCTCTTTTTCGAGCGCCGAAAAACTCCCGTTCGCCTCATAGAGTCCGTAGTAAACGTCGTCGAGGTTAAAATATCCGGCCGCGCGCATGCTCTCTATCAGGTCGCTCACGTCGAGGTTGTTCTTTTTGAGCTGGTATTCGTCTATGCCCTCTTTGGTAATCACGAGCGACGGCCTGCCGCATATCAGCGCCTTCATCGGCTTGAACCACAGGTCTAAAAGCCACACAATCTGGTGCAGAATAAACATCGCCACTATCGAAACGACCCCGTATAAGAGCGGAATGGAGGAGTCCGCCATGGGTATGCACGCAAGTTCGGCAATCAGGAGGGTTATAATAAATTCAAACGGCTGCATTTCGCCTATCTGGCTCTTGCCCATCAGCCTCATCACGACGAGCAGGGTTAAAAAAATTATAGCCGTCCTCACAAAAATAAGCGCCATACAATAAGTATCTCACAAAACTCCCGCAATATTCCTTGCCAAATGGCGGCTGTTGTGCTATACTCTTATAAAAGTTTTTGCGCAGTCGCGTTAAGTGGTGCCGGTAGGACAGCCGGCGCACGAAAGGTAAAACCTGCGGTGGCTGCGCGCGTCCCCCATTATGTTTTGTGCGGGCGCCGTCGCGCCCGTATTTTTTTAAGGACGCGCAATTTTTTGCCGTCTTTTTTATTTTTTATGAATGATTGCGTTACAAAACAAATAGTCGGCATGCGCAGCGGCGGCATGAAATTCGGCACGGAGCGCACCCGCGCCCTGCTCGACGCCCTCGGCTCGCCCGACGATAAGCTTAAAATTATTCACGTCGCCGGTTCAAACGGCAAGGGTTCGGCGTGCGCCTATCTCACGCACATACTCCTTGCCTGCGGCAAAACGGTGGGCACTTACACCACGCCCGAGGTGTTCTCGTTCGAAGAGCAGTATCTCGTTAATGGCAAAGCTTCGGCTGAGCTGTGCGAAAAGTATCTCTCCGCCGTGCAGCGCGCGGCTGATAATATGGACGACAAGCCCACCGCGTACGAGCGGCAGACGGCGGCGGCATACCTCATGTTCGCGGAGGAGGGGTGCGAATACGCAGTCATCGAATGCTGCATGGGCGGGCTCCTCGATACGACCAACGCCGCAAACAAAAAGGCGGTGGCGGTAATAACCTCCGTGTCGCTCGAACACACTGCATGGCTGGGCGGCACGCTCGAAGAGATAGCCCGCCACAAGGCGGGCATAATAAAAGATTGCCCCGCCGTAATTTCGCGGTGCGTGCCCGAAGAGGTGCGCGGCATATTTTATTCGCTCGGCGCCGTCCTCTCCGACGGACCGACCGATATCGAAGAGGGTGAAAACGGCACGTTTTTTACCTGCGGCGGCGTGCGCTGTTTTACCCGCATGAAGGGGTGCAGGCAGCCTTTCAACGCGGCGGCGGCGATAACGGCGGCAAAGCTTCTGGGCTTTGGCGGCGAAGAGGTAAAACGGGGCGTCGCCTCGGCGGAACTTGCGGGCAGATTGCAGGAAATACGCGCCCGCGGCAGGCTGTATATTCTCGACGGCGCGCACAATCCCGAAAGTTTTATTCCGCTCACCGCCCTTTTAAAGGGAAAATACGGCGCCATGCGCCGTACGGTGATATACGGCTGTCTGAACGATAAAGACATAAAAACCGTGCTCGGCGAACTTGAAGGCTGCGCGGAGAGCGTCGTTGCGGTACAGCCCGAAAGTTACAGGGCGATGGACGGGCAGAAAATACTCTCCGAATGCCGCGCCGTGTTCGGTAAGGCGCGGCTTGCACCGTCGGTCGGCGACGCGCTCAAAGGTGCGGATGGCGACGTCGTGGTCGTCTGCGGAACGTTTACAATTTTAAAGGAGGCATACGAGTGGATAGAGAAAAGGCAATAAAGGCGGTGGAAGATTTCCTCACCGCCGTGGGAGAAGATATAACGAGGGAGGGGCTGAAGGATACGCCCGCCCGCGTTGCGGACATGTTCGCCGAGCTTTTAAGCGGCAACTCAGACGACGCTTCGCGCCATCTTTCAAAGACTTTCCGCGTTCAGTCCGGCGAAATCGTGATTGAAAAGGACATAGCGTTCTCCTCAACGTGCGAACACCACCTCATGCCCTTCTTCGGCAAGATGACCATAGCATACATTCCCGATAAAAAGGTTGCGGGGCTCTCGAAGCTCGCGCGCACGGTGGAGGTGTACGCAAAACGCCTGCAACTTCAGGAACAGCTCACAAGCCAGGTTGCTGAGGCGGTGTATAAATATCTCGGCGCGCGCGGCGTGTTCGTGCTCTGCGAGGCGGAGCATACATGCATGACGTGCAGGGGCGTAAAAAAATTCGGCTCCAAAACTGTGACTTACAGCGTTGCGGGCAGGTTCCCCGCCGAAAAGATTGCCGAGGTAATGGCGGTTGCAAGGTAATCGTGCCGCACGGGCAATTTTATGATAATAGGAAATAAAAATTTTGAGTGCGGAACGCACGTAATGGCGATTATCAACTTAACTCCCGACAGTTTCTGGCAGGGCAGCAGGCAGACCGACAAAACCTATCTCTCCGCCGTCGAAAAGGCAATCCGCGACGGTGCGGAGATAATAGATATCGGCGCGCAGTCCACCCGCCCCGGATATACCGAGGTGAGCGCCGAAGAGGAAATATCCCGCTTTCTCGTCCCCCTTAAAGAGATAAAAAAGCGCTTTCCCGTGCTCGTCTCTGTCGATACTTATTTTTCCGCCGCGGCGCGCGCCGCGCTCGATTGCGGGGCCGACATGATAAACGACGTGTGGGGACTTACGCATGATTCGGATATGGCGGAAGTCATCGCAAAATACAATGCCGCCGTATGTATAATGCACAACGCCCATGCGCAGTTGTCGGGGGATATATGGGGGGCAATCGAAGAATTTTTAAAAAATTCCCTGTCGCTCGCGCTCGCCGCGGGAATCGATAAAAACAAAATCTGCCTCGACGGCGGCATAGGTTTCGCAAAATCGCGCGAACAGAATTTCGAGCTTTTAAACGGCTACGAAAAGCTCTCCTCTTTCGGCTATCCGCTGCTGCTGGGCGTAAGCCGCAAGTCGATGTTCGGCGGCGACGTAAAGGACAGGCTTGCGCCCACGGTAGAAGCCACCCGCCTCGCCGTAAAAAAGGGCGTGATGTTCGTGCGTGTGCACGACGTGAAGGAGAACGCCGAGGCAATCCGCGAGGCCTCTGTGTTAAACGGAGATTAAAAAAATGGGAAAAGTGATAGTAAAAAAACTTAAAATTAAAACGTGCCACGGAGTAAACGACTTCGAAAAGAGGCAGCCCCAGCGCTTTGAATTTTCGGCGGAGGTGGAGTGTGACTTTTACGAGGCGGCAAAGAACGACGAAGTCGCCCAAACGGTCAACTATTCCACCGTGTGCAAGCTCATAAGGGCTGTCGCCACTCAGAACGTGTTCAACCTGATTGAAACGCTCGCCTGCCGCTGCGCCGAGGCCATACTCGATAAGTTCCCGGGCGCAAAGTCGGCCTGCGTGCGCGTGGAAAAGCCGCAGGCGCCCGTAAAGGCGAAGTTCAAAACTATGGCGGCCGAGGTCACGCTCAAACGCACCACCGCATACCTCGCGCTCGGTTCGAGCATGGGCGACAAAAAAGCTTACCTCGATTTTGCCGTAAAGGAACTTTCGGCAACGCGCGGAATAACCGTAAAAAAAGTTTCTTCGTATATCGAAAGCGAGCCCTACGGCGGCGTGGCGCACAACACCTTTTTAAACGCCTGCGTCGAGGTCGAAACCTATCTTCCGCCCCGCGCGCTGCTCTTTGAAATTCACAGGATAGAGGCGGCGGGGGAGCGCAGCCGCACACTCCGCTGGGACGACAGAACGCTCGACATCGACATTATTTTCTACGGCAGGGAAGTGCTCTGCGAAGAGGGGCTCACCATTCCCCACGCCGACTATATGAACAGGGATTTCGTCATAGCTCCGCTCAAAGAGATAGCCCCCGATTTTCTGTGCCCCGTAACCGGCGTCCGCGTAAAAAATCTGTCGGTTCCCGCGCAGAAATAACCGCAGCGGCGGCGCGAATTTTTATTCCGCTGCAAATACGGCGGCCGCCCGCGCTTTAAAATCGGCAATATATTATTTTACGGCCGTATTTTTTGCCAAAAATGGCGCAAAACGCGCCTTTTTTCGGCGTTTTGCATGTGTTTTTTTGCCCGCCGCGGTATATATCGGCGGCGGGCGTGCAATAATTAAAAGGAAATTATTTATCATTTTTTGAAAAAATTATTCAATCGATAAATAATGCACGGTTTACCGGGCGTTGAACCGCGCGATTTTCAACATTTTTCTTATGTGCAATGTGCACAAAGTTTTTCAAAAAATATATACAAAAATAAATGATTATGGTATAATCCCATTAGCTTGGGGTGGTTTTATAAAAATGCAGAAATAGTAAATTTTCTGCCGTCCGCTTTATCTACGGGCGCCGTAAATTCACTGTGCGGCGTTTTTTGTTTGCCATACGGGCTATGAACTTTACACTATATTTAAATTACCGGTACTCATGGCAATGAGAAAACAATGATACTCGTCTGGCAATGCGTGCGGTTAATCGAGTTTTAGGAGTGATTTGTTTTGGAAAAGATTGGCATTATCGATTTAGGTTCTAATTCGGCGAGGCTCGTCATCGTAAACCTCTTTCAGGATGGTTATTTCATGGTTGTGGACGAGCTTAAAGAGAGCGTGCGTTTAGGTCAGGACATGGAGCGCGACGGCTTTTTAAAGCCCCAGCGCGTAGCCGAAACCATAAAAACGCTTAAAATGTTCCGCAAACTCTGCGACGCCAGCGGCGTAAGCAGAATTATAACCGTGGCCACCGAGGCTGTGCGCAAGGCCAAAAACCAGCGCAGCTTCCTCGATGAAATTCAGGCCAACTGCGGATTGAAAATCAAGGTGCTCACCGCCGAGGAGGAGGCAACGCTCGTCTACCGCGGCGTTATAAACACCATGGATATCCCCAAGGGTATCATTCTTGAAATAGGCGGCGGCTCCACCAAGATTGTTTACTACAACAGGCGCAACATGCTCAACTACGCAACCCTGCCCTTCGGCTCGGTTACGCTCACCGATATGTTCTTCGGCGAGGGCGTAAAGCCCGAAGAACAGGCGGCGAGGATTGAGGAGTTCTTCACCGAACAGTTAAAAGGCGTAAGCTGGCTTACGGAGGTAGACCCCGACGCGCAGATGATAGGCGTGGGCGGCTCGTTCAGAAACCTCTTCAAGATTAACAAAATGGTGCACAAGTATCCCCTCGATACCGTGCACAACTACAATATGCTCACCGAGGACTTCATTCCCCTTTACGATATGATAAAGGTGCTCGACCTCGACAAAAAGAAGAAGATAAAGGGGCTTTCCGCCCAGCGTGCCGACATACTTCCCGCCGCGCTCGCCGTTATCAAATCTTTCGTGAGCTACATGAACGTCGAAAACTTCACGATATCGGGCGCGGGGCTCAGGGAAGGCATCATGTTCAACCAGGCGCTTCCCTCCACGATTGAAAAGCCCGTCTCCGACGTTTTAACCTATTCGCTCACTACGCTTGTAAAGTGGTACGACTGCGACGAGCATCACGTGGAGCACGTCGTAAATTTAAGCATACAGCTCTTCAAGCAGCTCCGCGTTCTGCACAAGTTCCCCCGCCAGTACCTCAAAGTTTTAAAGGTGGCTGCAACGCTGCACGACTGCGGCATGAGGATAAAGTACTACAACCATCAGCGCCACAGCTGGTACATGATTTTAAACGCCAACTTATACGGCGTTTCCCACAGGGAAATCGTGCTCGCGGCATTCACCGCGTGCTGCCACAAAAAGGAGGACATCAACCCTCTCGACTGGGCGCGCTTTAAAGACATTCTCCACGAGGACGACATCGAAATCGTAAAGCGCCTCGGGGTAATGCTCCGCATAGCCGAGAGCCTCGACAGGAGCATGTCGGGCTGCATAAAGGGCATAAATTGCGACATTCTCGGCGATTCCGTTATAATGAAAACGGAAGTGGAGGGCGACGCCAGCCTGGAAATACGCGACGCTATGGCGGCAGGCGCGGAATTCAAGAAGTCTTTCCACAAAAATCTCGAAATTCTGTAAGGAATAATGCCGCTTGCAAGCGGCATTATTTGTTGAACGCATATGCAGTATGTTCTCGCAAGTGCCTCCCCGCGCCGCAGGGAGCTTCTGTCACAGATACTTGACGAATTCATCGTCGACCCCGCGAGGGGCGGTGAGGAGGTGAACCTCTCTCTCTTCCCCGAGGACATGGCGTGCGCCCTCGCCGAAAAGAAGTGCGACGAGGTGTTTCACCGTCATTCCGGCAGCACGGTGATTGGGTGCGACACCATTGTCGTGTTCGAAGGCGAAGTTTTGGGCAAGCCCAAAGACAGGGCCGACGCAACCGCAACCTTAAAGCGGCTGTCGGGCAAAACGCACTATGTGATAACGGGCGTCTGCGTGCGCAACAAATACAAAAAACTTGTAAAGTACGATAAAACAGAGGTAAAATTCAACCGGCTCTCCGACGCGTTCATACAGATTTATGTCGACAGCGGCTCCCCCTTAGACAAGGCGGGCAGCTACGGTATACAGGACGGCGGACTCGTAAGGGAATACTACGGCAGTTACAGCAACGTGGTCGGGCTTCCCGTCGGGCTGGTGAGCAACATGCTTAAAGAAGTACGTGAAGATTTATGATAAAACTTGCAATAGATTTAGGCTCGTGGGTAACAAAAATATATAAGTCGGGCTGCGGAGTGGTGCTCTCCGAGGCCACCTGCGCGGCGGTGGAACAGCTCCCCGGCGCAGGCAGATACAACATAAAGTTCCTCGGCGAAAAGGCGCGCGCCCTCTCGGGCAAATCGGCGCAGAACACGCACATCGTCAATCCCGTCGTCGACGGCGACATAATCCACCCCGATATCGTGGCGGACTTGCTTGGTTATTTCCTCGAAAAGATTGAAATAACTCCCCGCCGCGCCCGCAAAACGGAGGTGATTTTCGTCCTTCCCTGCGGCGCCAAACCCGAACTCAAAAAGAAGTATTTCCGCCTTGCCGACGACTGCAACATAGGCAAAGTGTATTTCACTCAGGTTCCGTTTGCCGCCGTGCTCGGGCATAACGTGCCTCTCAGCGACTCCACGCCCGTTTTCAGCGTGGACATAGGCTACGGGCTCACAAACATTGCCGCGTTCTCGCTCGACGGGGTGATTGCCGGCATGAGCCTCAACCTCGGCGGCGGCAACATCGACGTGCACCTTATGGACTACATGGCAGAAAATTATAATCTGAGGATAGGCGCGCTCACTGCCGAGCGGCTTAAAAATACCGTCGGCAGTTTCCTGCCCGACGACGACAAACTGATGGTGGTGGACGGCAGGGACGCCTCGACGGGCGCTCCCGCGTCGGTAGCCGTGCGCACTTCGCAGATATTCGAGGTGCTCGCCCTTTACGTCGATAAGATAATCGAATATATCGTGCTCATGATTTCCCAGCTTCCCGCGGAGGTGGCTTCGGCGGTAATGCACAGCGGCGTATTTTTATCGGGCGGACTGTGCAAGGCCGACGGCATCGCCGAATATTTCTCCTCTAAGCTGCGCATAACGGCGAACACGTTCGACGAACCCCAGCTTGCCGCAGTCATCGGCGCAGGCACGATAATCTCTTCCGAAAGTCTGACCGAAAAGGTCGCCACGCAGGATTAAAATCCCGCTTTGCTCGTTTTTATAAACAGTTAATCATACGCGGTGCCCGTCTGCGGTACCGCGGTTAGTTTTTTGCGTCGGGGAGACATATTGTAATACAAATATATGACAATTAAATTGACAAATCAAAAATATTAATGTTAAAATAACGTTGTGGAAGTCGAAGCGGTTGGCTCTTCTCCGCTTTAACGAATTAGTTTATAAAAGAGCAATAAGGTTTATGAGTGTTTTATTATGTGATTCCAACTGCGAACTGTGGTACACCACGGTGAAAGAGCTGGGCATAGACTATATCCCTATGCCGTATCTCTACAACGACAGGGAATATTTTTATGACCTCGGAGAAAACACCGATTTTGCGGCGTTCTATTCCGCGGTGCGCGCAGGAGCCGTGCCCAAAACGCAGGCCCTCAACCCCGAAAATTATAAAGATGTTCTCGAACCCTATTTCGCGGCAGGGGAGGACGTTTTATACATAAGTTTCTCCCACGCCATGAGCGGCACGTTCGCCCAGCTCGACGCGGCTCTTTCGGAGCTTAAACAAAAGTATCCGAACCGCAAATGCACCGTGTTCGATACCAAGTCAATCTCCCTCGGCACGGGAATACAGGTGAAGGCCGCCGCCGAACTCAAAAACAAGGGCGCGTCCGATGAGGAGATTATCTCCTTTTTAAACGATTTCACAAACCGCGTGGCGGTATATTTCGTGGTGGACGACCTGATGCATTTAAAGCGCGGCGGCAGGCTGTCGGCGACGTCCGCGGTGGTGGGAACTCTGCTTTCGATAAAACCCATGCTCACCATAAACGCCGGCGGCGGGCTGAGCGTGTACGAAAAGGTTTCGGGCAGAAAGAAGGCCGTCCGTTCGCTCTGCGAAAAGGTTGCGCGCACCATTACCGACTATAATTATCCCGTATACGTCCTCGACGCCGACTGCAAAGAGGAAGGCGACGAGCTTGCGGCGATGATAAAGACGCGCCGTCCCGAAGCGGAGATAGTAAGGCAGACCGTCGGCCCCGTGATAGGTTCGCACTGCGGGCCCGGCACCCTCGGGGTAATTTTTATTGCGGACGAACGTCCGGTTAAATTGGAGAATAAATAAATGATAGAAGTTAAAGAGATAAGTTTAAGCGATAAAAGAGGCAAAAAAAAGTTTTTCAAGTTTCTGATAGACCTGTACAAGGGCAACAAATACGCCGCCCCCAATTTTTATTTCGACGAATTTGCAGAATTCGACCCTGCGGTGAACGACGCGTTCAGGTTTGCCGATTGCAGAATGTTCCTTGCATATAAAGACGGCAAAATTGCGGGCAGGATAGCGGGCATATGGCACCGCGGCGCCAACGAGAAGTTCGGCAAAAACGAACTACGCTTCACCCGTTTCGACGTGATTGACGATTTCGAAGTTACCAAGGCGCTCTTTGCAAAGCTCTTCGACTGGGCAAAACAGCTCGGCATGAGCGAGATAATAGGCCCGATGAGCTTCTCCGACCTCAACGAGGAGGGAATGCTCGTAGACGGGTTCGACAAGGAGGCTTCGTACATAGAACTGTATAACTTCCCGTACTACGTAGAGCATATGGAAAAGCTCGGCGCGTACAAGGTGGTAGACTGGACGAGTTACGAGATAAAAGTGCCGAAGGAGCGCGACCCCCGCGCGCAGAGAATTTCGGAGATGCTCAAAAAGAAATACAATTTCAAAACGCTCGACATGGGGTATCTCTTCAAGCATAACAAAAAGGAGTTCGACAGGTACGGAATGAAGTGCCTCGACGTTTTGGACGAAGCGTTTGCGCCTCTGTTCGGCACCAGTCCTTTAAACGAAAAACAGAAGCGCAGGGAGCTTGAAACGATAAAACAGATTTTCGTGCCCGAGCTTGCCAGCGTCGTGGTTGATGAGAACGACGACGTGGTCGTTTACGGCTTTATGATGCCCCGCATAAGCGAGGCTATGCGCAAGGGCAGGGGACACATAATCCCGTTCGGACTTCCCGCGTTTTTAAAGGGTATGAAAAATATCGAGCGCGCCGACATGATGAGCGTCGGCGTTATCGGCAAATACGCAAACACGGGCGCCGTTGCGATGATAATCGATAACTGCCTCGAAGGGCTCATACGCAAGGGCGTAAAATACCTCGAAACGGGGCCCGAGCTCGAGGAGAACAGGCACATCCAGCAGCTCTGGAAAACTTATAATCCCGAACTTATCAAAAGGCGCCGCTGCTGGGGGCTTAAAGTAGAATAAAAGCAAACAGCCGTAAAAATATTCAATGCGCGGGCGGCCATATCTTTAAGGCCGCCCGCGCAAAATTATACCCGAAAATAAAAACGCGCTTTCAACAAGCCGCGTTTTTTCTTGCTAAAAGACGCGCAATTTTATATAATTGTATAGAAAAATCTTTTATTCCAAAGGCAAATTTTATTACAAGGCATGAAAAAACCAAACCAGTACATACGCAATTTCTGCATAATTGCGCACATAGACCACGGCAAGAGCACCCTCGCCGACAGAATCATGGAGCTCACGGGTCAGGTATCCGAGAGGGAAATGGAGGACCAGCTCCTCGACTCCATGGACATAGAGCGCGAGCGCGGAATTACCATAAAGCTCACGCCCGTGCGCATGTTCTATTCGGCTGACGACGGCAACGAATATGTTTTCAACCTGATTGATACCCCGGGCCACGTCGATTTCACTTACGAAGTTTCGCGTTCGCTCGCCGCTTGCGAGGGCGCGATTCTCGTCGTCGACGCCTCGCAGGGCATAGAGGCGCAGACTCTCGCAAACGTCTATCTCGCCTTGGAGAACGACCTCGAAATTCTGCCCGTCATAAACAAGATTGACCTGCCCTCCGCCCGCCCCGACGAGGCGAAAAAGGAGATAGAGGACGTAATAGGGCTCGACGCGTCGTACGCGCCCCTCGTCTCCGCCAAGGAGGGCACCAACATAAAGGAGATACTCGAAGATATCGTAAAGTATTTCCCAGCCCCCGACGGCGACTGCGACGCACCTTTAAAGGCGCTGATATTCGACAGTTACTACGATAACTACAAGGGCGTAATACTCTTTGTGCGCGTAAAGGACGGTTCCGTCAAAAAGGGCGACAAAATAAAAACTTTCCGCTCGGATAAGGTGTATGAGGTCACCGAAGTCGGCGTGTTTGCGCCGGGACTCTATGAAAAGAACGGGCTTGCCGCGGGCGAAGTCGGCTATATCGCCGCCTCTATCAAGAGCATACAGGACGTCGCCGTTGGCGACACCGTGATAAACGCCGAAAATCCCGCTGCCGAGCCGCTCCCCGGCTACAAAAAAGTACAGCCCGTCGTGTTCTGCGGAATTTACCCGCTCGACGGCAGCAAGTTCGGCGATTTGAAGGACGCGCTCATAAAGCTCCAGCTCAACGACGCCTCGCTCGTTTTCGAGCCCGACAACTCCGTCGCGCTCGGCTTCGGCTTCCGCTGCGGCTTTTTGGGACTTTTGCACATGGAGATTATCCAGGAGCGCATAGAGCGCGAATTTTCGCTCGACATTATAACCACCGCGCCCTCGGTAAGCTACAAGGTCGTAAAAACCGACGGCACTGAGATATTCGTCGACAATCCTTCGCATCTTCCCCCGCAGTCGGAGATTGACCACATGGAGGAGCCCATCGTCAAGGTGGACATCTATTCCCCGCCCGACTATCTCGGCCCCATAATGGATTTGTGCCGCGAAAAGCGCGGCGTGTTCAAGGAGATGAACTATCTCGACGCCAACCGCGTACAGCTCGTGTACGAAATGCCGCTCAACGAGATTATATTCGAGTTCTTCGATTCGGTAAAGTCGCGCACGCGCGGTTACGCGAGCTTCGACTACGAGCTGATAGGCTATTCGTCCTCCAAACTCGTCAAGCTCGACATTCTCTTAAACGGCGAGGCGTGCGACGCGCTCTCCATGATAGTGCACGAAGATTCGGCATACACGCGCGGCAGAACGCTGTGCGAA
Source organism: Candidatus Coproplasma stercoravium (assembly GCA_018713165.1). Taxonomy (GTDB): domain Bacteria; phylum Bacillota; class Clostridia; order Christensenellales; family Borkfalkiaceae; genus Coproplasma; species Coproplasma stercoravium. Next base: position 28,678 of record DVFR01000030.1, read on the forward strand.
AATCTCAAAGAGGCAATTCCCCGCCAGCTGTTCGAAATTCCCGTGCAGGCGGCAATCGGCGGCAAGATAATCGCGCGCGAAACGGTTAAGGCGATGCGCAAAGACGTGCTTGCAAAGTGCTACGGCGGCGACATTACGCGCAAGAAAAAACTTCTCGAAAAGCAGAAAGAGGGCAAAAAGCGCATGCGCACGATAGGCAGCGTGGAAGTTCCTTCCGAAGTTTTCATGCAGATTTTAAAGACGAATAAGGACTGAAATGAAAAATAAGGCGCCAAGCGCAAACGAAGGTTTTTTTAATAAGGTGTACGAAGCGGTAAAGCGCGTTCCGCGCGGAAAAGTTACCACATACGGCGACGTGGCACGCCTTTGCGGCAACCCGCGCATGGCGCGCCAGGTGGGCTGGGCGCTGCACACAAACCCTCAGCCGGGCATAATACCCTGCCACAGGGTGGTCTTTTCAAACGGCTCCGTGTGCACGGGCTTCGCCTTCGGCGGGAAAGACGTACAAAAGGCAATGCTCGAAGACGAGGGCGTGGAAGTTTCGCCCGACTATAAAATCGACCTTAAAAAATACCGCTGGGAGATATAATGGCAGGAATTTACGTTCACATACCTTTTTGCAAAAGCAAATGCTCGTACTGCGACTTCACGTCCTTCCCCGATAAGCTGTGCTATGCAGAGAGCTACATGGCCTGCGTTTACAGGGAGATGAGCTTCAGAAGGAAGGAGCTCAAAGATTATTCCTTCGATACGCTCTATATAGGCGGCGGCACGCCGTCGGTGATTGACGAGAGCTATATCGGCATGCTCGTAGCTTCTGCGCGCAAAAACTTCAATCTTGCAAAAAATGCCGAAATAACAATCGAGCTCAACCCGGGCACGGTGACGGCGGACAAGATTGAGTTTTATAAAAAGTGCGGCATAAACAGGTTTTCGGTAGGGCTTCAGTCGGCGATAGACAGCCAGCTCGAGGATATCGGCAGAATTCACACCGCGCAGGACTTTAAAGATTGCGCCGCGCTTTTAAAAGGCGAAAATTTCAACGCCGACGTGCTCATAGGCTTAAAGGGGCAGACCGCCGACGACGTTGTTTACACCATAAATTTTGCCGCGGAGGCGGGCGCAAGCCACATTTCCATGTACGCGCTCACGCCCGAGGACGGCACGCCCATTTATACCGACTACTTAAACGGCGAACTGCCCGACGGCGACGAGGTCGCCGCCCTCTACGACGCTGGTTATAAGCGCCTCAAAGAGCTCGGGTTTTACCGCTACGAAGTTTCCAATTTCTGCAAGCGCGGAAAGGAGAGCAGGCACAACTTAAACTACTGGCACAGGGGCGAATACATAGGCTTCGGCGTTTCGGCGTCGTCGTGCATAAAAAACGTCCGCTTTACCAACACTTTCGATTTGGACGAATACTTCAAATGCATCTTTTCCGAACATCTGCCCGTCATAAACTCCGAAGAGATTGACGAGGAGGGACAGAAGTTCGAGTTCATTATGCTCGCTCTCCGCACGGCAGAGGGGCTCGACGCCTGCGGGTATAAAAAGCTGTTCAAAACCGATTTTTTTGAGGAGCACAAAAAGGCGCTCGAAAAGGTTGCGCGCTATCTCGACATCGATGGCGACAGCGTGCGCATAAAGGACGAATATCTCTTCGTTCAGAACAGCATTATAATAGAATTTTTAGAGAGCTGAATTTATATGACGCAAAAAAATTATTCCGTACGCACCGCAGACGGGCGCGATACGGAGGAGATAAAAAATATTTTCCGTTCCGCCCGCGCATTTATGGCGGCTCACGGCAACCCGCAGTGGCAGGACGGCTACCCGTACGACGACGTGATTGAAGACTTTGTGCGCGGCGGCAATTTCCGCCTTATTGTTTGCGGCGGGGATATCGCCGCTGTGTACTCTGTGTTAGAAGGCGATGAGGAGTACGGCGAAATAGACGGCGAATGGCTCACGGGCAGCGGAGTTTGCGCCTTAGAAAACGGAGATGAAAAATTTTCCTATCTCGCGGCGCACACGCTCGCCGTTTCTCCCGACTTCCGCGGCCGAGGGCTTGCCCGCGCCGCTATACGGGAGGCGGAAGAGGAGGCTGAACGCAGAGGTTTTTCTTCCGTCCGCTTAGACACGCACGAGTGCAACAAGCCCATGCAGGCGCTTCTCTCGTCGGAGGGATTCACGCTGTGCGGCAGACTTTCTTCGCGCGGACGAGGCTCGTTTATCTGCTTCGAAAAGCTGATAAAATCAAATAAATAATTTAATTTAAATTTATTTTATCAATAATTTACGCGGTTGTGCGGTCTGCCTTTTTTAAACGGTGGAATTGCATTATAAAAGAAGATAAAAGCGCCGTCCGAAAATTCCGGTCGGCGCTTCATTTTACTTAAAATTACTCTGTTTTAAGCAAATTCATAGTACTATGTGTGATATAAACGGCTTAAAATGAGGCTTTTGTAGCGTTTTCAGGCGTTTTCGTGCTTACGCTTTATATTCCCGCTCTGCGATTATTCTGCCCGATACCGCGTCGACCAGATAGGCGTGAATGTCGCCCTCGTTATCGCACACGCCCACGTAATAATAGCAATTTTCGTCGTATAAAAGCCTTATAAAAATTTCGCCGTTGAATATTCCGTTCTGCGTAAGGCTCTCGAACAATTTGCCGTCGTGTTCCCTCACGCAGCCCAGCGCCTTTTCCGCCGGCATTACGTTTTCGCCGGCAACCGAAACCAGCGTGTAATCCGCGGCGGTGCCGTCGGCATCGAGCGTTATGCTTATTTCGCTGCCCGAAATTTCCCCGCCGTAACTTAAATACCAGCAGTCTTTAACGCTCATGTAACTCATCTCGCCGCCCGTCACGCTTTCGCCGGAAACGTTGACCGTTTCATAGCTTTCGCCGAGCGTGGCGTAAATCTCCACAAGCGCGCTCACGTCGCCCTTTACGCCGTCGGCGATGAAGGGGGATTCCTTGTTCGAGCAGTAAATTTTTATCTGAATGTCGTCGTCCTCATACATATAAATTGCAAACCGCTCTTCCGATATGTAGTCCGAATAGTCGGTCTCCCTCGTGCAGGCGGAGACCGTTGCAACCGCTGCCGCCGCAACCGCCGCAAAAATTAACGCAAATTTTCTCATACTATAAAATATATCCCGCCCCGCGCGTTTATGAATGTTTTTCAAACACTTGCTTTTTATTTTGCGCTGTGATAAAATAAATAAAATATCTGACGGAACTAAAAGTTCCGTTTTATAAACAGCGGTACACACTCTTGAAAAAGATTATCATAAAGTCCGCACTCACCACGCTCGGCGTGGTGGCGGGATGCGCCGTTTTCGTGTTCGCCGTGCTCAGCCTCGGTTTCCCGGGGACGCTTTGCGGCTGGTGTGAACAGCTCGGCAACTACGGCTTTGCCGTAAAGTACGCTTCGCTGTATTATTCGTACACGGGCGACGTTGCCGACCTTGCAAGGTGCGCCGACGACAGCATCCTCGCCGAAAACGACGGCTATATAATTGAATATTGCACGCAGCTCGTCGACGACGAAGGTTTCGCGCAGTATTGCACCGTGCGCGACAAGGAGATTAACGACGGCATCTCCGGCGACGAAAATTTCGGGGGCATAACTTTCAGTTACAGGCACTATATATACGGCGCCGTCTCTGCCGCCGAGTACCGCGCGGGGGAGAGCGACCTTGCCATAGGCTACGCCATCTCGTCTTTAAACGCGGGGTTCGACAGGACGAGCTTTTCCGCCCAGACATACTCGGAAAAAATAGAGGGATTTCCCGTGAACAACGCGCTCGGCTCGCTCTCTTTAAGGGTTATTGAAAATAAAGACAAAACCACGGGCGGCAAAATTTTAAAGGTGCTCGAAGGGGTAAGCCCCGACGGCGACGACGAGGGAATGTATCTTGCAACGCTCATGGTCGCCCTCGGCGGACTGTAAGCAAAGATAAGGCATAAACGCATTTTTAAGCGGCGTTTGCCGCATATGAAATTGCGGCGGGCGCCGCGCTTTACTATACTAAATTATTTTCGGTTAAGAGTTTTCACTTAATATATATTACAGAACAGGAGAATGGACTAATGAGTAAAATTGTCAAAGAAGCATTGACTTTCGACGACGTGCTGCTTATCCCCGGGGCTTCCGACGTGTTGCCTTCGACGGTCGATTTGAGCACCGTCCTCGCGCCGGGCATCAAACTCAACATACCTCTCGTCAGCGCCGCCATGGACACTGTTACGGAGAGCAAACTTGCCATTGCGATGGCAAGGGAGGGCGGCGTAGGCATAATTCACAAGAACATGTCTATCGAAGAGCAGGCGTCGCAGGTGGATAAAGTAAAGAGGAGCGAACACGGCGTTATAACCGACCCGTTTTTCCTCACCCCCGGCGAGCCCGTAAAGGCTGCCGTGGCGCTTATGGAAAAATACCGCATAAGCGGCGTTCCCATAACCGAAAACGGCAAACTCGTCGGCATTCTCACCAACCGCGACCTCCGCTTCGAAACCGATTTCGAGCAGCCCATATACAACGTGATGACCAAGGAGAACCTCGTGACCGCTCCCGAGGGCACTTCCCTTGCGGAGGCGCAGAAGATTCTCGGCAGACACAGGATAGAAAAGCTCCCCATAGTAGATAAAAACGGCTATCTCAAGGGGCTTATAACCATAAAGGATATCGAAAAGGCAATCCAGTACCCCAACAGCGCCAAGGATAAAAACGGCAGGCTGCTCGCGGGCGCCGCAATCGGCGATTCTCCCGACGTGCTCGACAGGGTTGCCGCGCTCGTCGCTTCCAAAGTCGACATCGTAGTTCTCGACTCGGCTCACGGACACAACTCGCGCATCATCGCAGCCGTTTCCAAGGTTAAAAAGGCCTTCCCCGGCCTTCCCCTCGTTGCGGGCAACGTGGTTACGGCGGAGGCGACCAAGGCTCTCATCGACGCGGGCGCCGACGTGGTAAAGGTAGGCATGGGCCCCGGCTCCATATGCACCACGCGAATCGTAGCAGGCATAGGCATGCCCCAGCTCACCGCAGTTATGGACTGCGCCGAGCAGGCGGACAAGATGGGCAAAAAGGTCATCGCCGACGGCGGCATTAAATACTCGGGCGATATAGTAAAGGCGATAGGCGCGGGCGGCGCGGCCGTCATGATTGGCTCGCTCTTTGCCGGCACTACCGAGTCCCCCGGCGAGCTCGAAATTTATCAGGGCAGGTCGTTCAAGTCCTACCGCGGCATGGGCTCGCTTCCCGCGATGGCTCAGGGCGGCAAAGACAGGTACTTCCAGTCCAACAACAAGAAGTTCGTTCCCGAGGGCGTCGAGGGACGCGTTCCTTACAGGGGCGCTCTCGCCGATATCATCTATCAGCTCATCGGCGGTCTGCGCGCAGGTATGGGTTATACGGGCATGCACAACATCGACGAGCTCCGCACCAAGGCAAAGTTCGTAAAGATGACTGCGGCGTCGCTCACCGAATCTCATCCCCACGACATCAACATCACCAAAGAAGCGCCCAACTACTCGCCCAAAAACTGAAACTTTTGAATAATTTACGGGCGGAAGCTTGATTTGCTTCCGCCGTAAAATATTTTGGCGGCGTTTTTGCCTGGCCGCGCGTAATTTCAAGGCAAAAATTTAAACAAAGGATTTATTTATGCAGCGCGAAAGAGTTCTGGTACTCGACTTCGGCGGTCAGTACAATCAGCTTATTGCAAGGCGCGTGCGCGAGCAGAACGTTTACTGCGACCTCGTGCCGTGCGACATGACTATACAAAAAATAAAGGAATACGCCCCCATAGGCATTATTTTCACGGGCGGGCCCAACAGCGTTTACGATAAAGACAGTCCCAAGGTCGATAAAGAAATTTTCGACCTCGGCATACCCGTCCTCGGCATCTGCTACGGCTGCCAGCTCACGGCATATACGCTGGGCGGCGTGGTGGAGCGCGCGTCGACTTCTGAATACGGCAAGGCGGAGGTCTACACAAAAACAAGCCCTTTAACCGAGGGCGTGCCCGAAACTTCCGTATGCTGGATGAGCCATACCGACAGAATAACAAAGCTCCCCGCGGGCTTTAATATGATTGCCCATTCCGATAACTGCCCCTATGCGGCTTTCGGAAGCGAAGAGCGCAAAATCTACGGCGTTCAGTTCCACCCCGAAGTGCAGCACACCGAATACGGCACTCAGATGCTCCGCAACTTCTTATACAACGTATGCGGCGCGCACGGTGATTGGACTATGTCGGGCTTCGTTGCCGAAAAGGTTAAGGAGCTCAAAGAAAAGATAGGCGATAAAAAGGTGCTCTGCGCCATGTCGGGCGGCGTTGATTCCGCCGTTGCGGCAACGCTCATTCATAAGGCGGTGGGGGATAAGCTCACCTGCGTTTTCGTCGACCACGGGCTTTTAAGAAAGTACGAGGCCGACGAGGTTATGAGCGTGTTCAAAGACGGCCTCGGCATGAACCTGATAAAGGTTGACGACGGCAAGATATTCCTCGAAAAATTGAAGGGCGTTTCCGACCCCGAAACAAAGCGCAAGATAATAGGCGAGCAGTTCATCCGCTCGTTTGAGAAGATATCCAAAGAGATTGGCGCGGTCGACTATCTCGTCCAGGGTACAATTTATCCCGACGTTATAGAGAGCGGCAAGGGCAAATCTGCCGTTATAAAGAGCCACCACAACGTCGGAGGCCTTCCTTCGGTTGTCGACTTCAAGGAAATTATCGAGCCTCTCCGCGACCTCTTTAAAGACGAGGTCAGAAAGGTGGGCTTCGAGCTCGGACTTCCCAAAAACGTGGTAATGCGCCAGCCCTTCCCCGGCCCCGGACTTGCCATAAGAATCATGGGCGAGGTGACGGAAGAAAAGCTCGAAACTCTGCGCGATTCCGACTATATTCTGCGCGAAGAGATAGCAAAGGCGGGACTTGACGATAAAATCTGGCAATATTTCACCGTAATCACCAACAGCAAAACGGTTGGCGTGCAGGGTGACTTCCGCACGTACGAAAACGTAATCGCCATCCGCGCCGTGACCTCCGTCGATGCAATGACGGCAGACTGGGCGCGCATCCCTTATGACGTGCTGGAGATAATCTCCAACCGTATAGTAAACGAAGTCCGCCACGCCAACAGGATAGTTTATGATATAACCTCCAAACCTCCTGCAACGATAGAGTGGGAGTAAAGTAGTTCACAAAAATTTTAGCTCTGGCCGAGAGCTAAATTTTTCGTGAGTTTGAGGGGCCAGCCCCTCTTTGCGCAATCTTAAGTGCCCACAAAGAGTATGATTGCGCAAATTCACCCTTGGTGAGCCCGCTTTCGCGGCAAATTGGGTCGCGCTGGCGCAGGGAAACCCTGCTTGCGCAATATTATTATGTAGAATTCTGCGTCGCAATACTGTGTTGCGACCCGTGTCGGTCTTGTGCGTGTCAACTATTTAAACTTACTATGTGTTTTATTTGCGATAGGATAAAAAAAATTAAAGACGGAACTAATCCTTATTTCGTTAAAGAGTTGACGACTGGCTACGTCGTTATAGGCGACAATCAACATTTTAGGGGTTATACGCTGTTTCTTTGCAAAGTTCATAAGACCGAAGTGTTTTATTTGGACTATTCTACGAAAATGAAATTTTTGGAGGAAATGTCGGTCGTAGCCGAAGCAGTTTCTAATGCCTTCGGCGCAAATAAAATGAATTATGAACTGTTAGGCAACGGCGATACGCATCTTCACTGGCATTTGTTTCCGAGGAAAGACGGCGATATGGGAAACTACGGAAATAACGGTAAAGGGCCCGTCTGGTGGTACCCGAAGGATCAAATGTATAGCGACGATAACCGCCCTTCTCAGGAAGAGTTATCTGTAATGAAGAGCAAATTACTGTGTGAATTGGAAAAATTGTTGTGAAAATGACAGCCAAACAGATGTGGGAGGGGTACCTCTCGGAAAGTAAAATTGCAGATTGCGGGTACGAGGCGTGGGAGTTCGGCGCCTCACCTGACGAGCTTGCCGCTCTCGTAAAGAGCGGTATAAAGACGGCAACTTCCTCGGCATATGACTTGTATGCAAAGGATAGCGAACCTTTGCCGAAGGTCGGCGAATACAGCGTGATACTATCTTCAAGTGGCGAGGCAGTCTGTATTATTAAGACAATCAAAGTCGAAGTTTTGAAATACTGCGACGTCACCGAAGATTTTGCCTTTAAAGAGGGCGAGGGCGACAGAACGCTCGCCTATTGGAGGCATGTGCACGAAGATTTCTTTAAAAAAGAACTCCGTGCCGAAGGGCTTGAATTTTCGCCTGAAATGAAGGTGGTCTGCGAGCAGTTTGAACTTGTCTTTCCAAAATAATAAAATAATGTAAAAATGCAGAGCGCCGCCCGTGCGGGCGGCGCTTAAAATAAACAGGTAATAACATGATAACAGAGGAAATTAATTTTACTTTAAAAGACGGCCGCCGGGCGGTACTCCGCAATCCCAAAGAGGAAGAGGCCGAAGAACTGCTCGACTATTTCCGCACAGCAGTCGGCGAAACAGATTTTTTATTAATGTGCCCGCAGGACTGTGAAAATTACACAGCGGAGAGCGAAAGGGCGTTTATCCGCGGAATGAATTGTTCCGATAACGTAATCATGTTAACGTGTTTTGTCGGTAAAGAGGTTGCGGGCAACTGTCAGCTCACTTTTAAAACCAACGTAAAGGAGCGCCACAGGGCAACGATAGACCTTGCCATTTTACGCAAATTCTGGAACCTCGGCATCGGCTCTGCCATGTTTGAAAATTTAATCTCGCTTGCCCTCCGCAACGAAGATATTTTACAGTTAGAACTTGACTTTCTCGAAGGTAACGTGCGCGCCCGTGCGCTCTACGAAAAATTCGGTTTCAGAATTACGGGAGTAAAGCCTAATGCGATACGGCTGAATGACGGGAAATTATATAATATCTATTCGATGGTTAAAAAATTAAGGTAAGCAAGTGATTGTAGATGATATAAATTTTACTTTAAAAGACGGCAGAGCGGCAACCTTGCGCAGTCCGCGCGAAGAGGATATTGACAATATTATTGATTTTTTGATAAAATCGGCAGGCGAAACTGACTACCTTTTACGCTATCCTGAAGAATATGAAAATATAACTCATGATGCGGAAAAGAATTTTTTAGACCGTATAAATTCGTCTGAAAATGATGCAATGATAGTATGTTCAGTAGAAGGTCAAATAGCAGGAAGTTGTCAGATAACATTTTTTCAGGGTAAAAAAAGCCTTCATAGGACTAGAGTTGCAATTGCGCTTTTATGTAAATTCTGGAACAACGGCATAGGCTCAAAAATGTTCTCCGAGCTCATCCGCATAGCGGAAAGCAGAGCGGGAGTGGAACAGATAGAGCTTGAGTATATCGAGGGCAATTCCCGCGCAAGGGCGCTCTACGAAAAGTTTGGGTTCCGCATTGTCGGCGTTCATCCAGACGCAATAAAGCTCAAAGATGGCACTCATCTGAATGAATATCTGATGATTAAAAAATTATGAGGAAAGATAAATGGAATACAGAGTATTTTTTGATAAAATAATCGCCCGCATTGACAGGGGCGAGGAAATCTGCGAACAGCTCAAAGTCATCTGCGAAAAGGAGGGCGTGACGCTTGCCTCCGTTTCGGCGATAGGCGCGGTGGGCGACTTCACCGTCGGCGTGTTCAACCCGCACACAAAGGAGTATAAGGCCAACACCTTTACGGGCGACTACGAAATTGTCTCTCTCCTCGGCAACGTAACCGAGCTGAATGGTAAATTTTATTCGCACCTGCACATGAGTGCAGGCGACGAAGAGGGTAAAGTTTTCGGCGGTCATTTAAACAGAGCCGTCGTTTCCGCCACCTGCGAAATGGTGATAGAGGTTATGGACGGCAGGGTAGACAGAAAGTTCTCCGACGAGATAGGACTCAACCTTCTTGAATTTTAATTTGGTGTCATTTCGACCAAGGGCGTAGCCAGCGCGGAGAAATCTCATAAAAAACCGCGCCTTGATAACTTTAAATAATATGGTAGATATCGAACAGCTTTTAAACAGCCTTAATTTCCGCCCGATAGGCGAACAGAACGGAATAATCAAACGCGTAAAGGGCGTCATTTCAAACACAAAGCCCAATCCGCAAAAACTCTTTGTGGCGGAGGGGATATGGCTCGCTTCCATGTGCCTCAGATTCGGCACGCATATCGAGTGCCTCATCGTCTGCCCCGAGCACGTGCGCACGCCCGAGGTTGCCGAACTTATAAAAAATCTCTCCGCAAAAACGCCCGACAGGTTTTCGGTTTCGGCCAAAACATACGAAAAGATTTCCGAAAAAGGTCAGCCCGACGGGATTATGGCGCTGGCCGCACTGCCGCAGTGGGACATAGCAAAATTCAACCCGCCCGAAAAATCGGTGATACTTGTGATAGACGGCGTTGAAATCCCGGGCAATGCGGGGACGATGCTGCGCATGGCCGACGGGGCAGGTGCCGACGCGGTATTTTTCTGCAACCGCAAGGTGCGCATGACTCACCCCAAGCTTATAAAGGCGAGCCAGGGCGCAATACTCACCGTGCCGACTTTTGAATTTTCCTCGGTAGACGAGTGCTACGGCTGGCTGTCATCGCACGGCTTTACCGTATATCTTGCCGATACCCGCGCGCCGCATTTTCACTACGACGAGCCTTTCGGCAAAAACACCGCAATAGTCGTCGGCAGCGAGCGCTACGGAATCGCGCGGGAGTGGTACGAAAAGGAGTACAGCATGATAGCCATTCCCATGCTCGGCAAATGCGACAGCTTAAACGTTGGCGTGGCAGCGACGGTGCTCACATACGAAGCGTGCATTAAGAATAAACTCAAGGGCAGACATAAGGATAATACATAGTTTTATGTGCTGTATAATTCCACGATATTTCAATATTGCTTAATTTTATTTGCATAATTTATTAATATTGCAAAGTTATATTTATGTTTTTACTTTTAGCGGCGGAGCGCCCTCTTCACATTCGGGCGCTCCGCCGCTTTTTTCTGCGCATAAAGCTTATGCGTATATTTTTGTCCGCCGTAGTAAATAAAATCGGGTATTGATTTTTTTTAAAAGGCGTGTTATAATAAAATATCGAAACTTTGCGCGGCGCGCAAACAAACGGGACAGGCATGATTGACATTAAAAAAATAAAAAGGATAATAGACCCGCATAAAGAACCCGACAAGCAATTTTTTCTGGACTTGCTCGACGCCGATAAGCAGGAAAATTATGAGCGCGAACACATAAACGCGGTCATGGTCATGCTGCGCCTTATTTACATCAATAAGTTAAAATCGGCAATTCAGGACGCCCGCGACGAAATTGCGCGCATTTCCGCCGACCCCGACTACAACGCCGAGAGCTACAAAAAAGTTATGTCGCTCAAAGCGGAGATTTCAAAGCGCAGGGCAGAGATTGAAACTTACAAACCCTTTTTCGACGAGCCTTACTTTGCCCGCATGGACGTTGTGGACGACAAGGACGGCTACAACAGCTACTATATCGGCAAGCACGGCGACGAGGGGCTTGAAATCGTCGACTGGCGCGCGCCGCTTGCAAGGCGGTATTACCAGAAGAGCCGCGTATCCTTTACCATAAACGAATACAACTATAAGCTCATTCTCCGCCGCGCCCTCCGCACGAAGAGCGGCAAAGTCGTCGATATGCAGAACGAATATCTCTCCGTAAAGGACTACCTTTCCAGGGAGGAGATAGGCGGCAGGGACGAGGAGATTATTTTCGACCCGTTCCTGCGCGAGATTATAAAGAGCCGCAAGGAAAAGAGCGGCATAACCGACATAATCGATACCATTCAGGAGCGGCAGTACGAAATTATCACCCTGCCCGAGGACAGCAGGTTCGTCGTTCAGGGCATAGCGGGCAGCGGCAAAACGATGATAATGCTGCACAGGCTCTCCTATATAATGTACAACAACGAGGGCGTAAAGCCGCGCGACGTGCTCGTGCTCACGCCGTCCGATTCCTTCAATTCGTTCATCGACGAACTTTCGACGGTGCTCGAACTCGAAAAAGTAAAAACGTGCACGGTTGAAAAGTATTTTTTAACCCTCCTTGCGGGGCAGGGCATAAACGTCGAAAGCAAAATCGACCGCACCGAGCGCCCGCCCGAAAGTTACCTTGCCTATATCTATTCGAAGAACTTTATCGCCGACGTAGATAAAAAGCTGGCAAAGATATACGACGGCGTGCACGGAATGTTCTCCTCGCCCGAGTGTGCAGAGATGGCGGGGGAGGTGCTCTCGCGCTGCATAAGGCAGACGGAGCTGTACGAAAAGATAAAAAACGCGGGGCTGCGCGTCCGCCGCTGCGTGCTCGGCGAAATAAAGGAAAAGGCGGAGGGCGGCTTATACTACACCAAGCCCTTCCGCAAACTCTTCAACGGCGTCGCCGACGTTTCAGACTTTTTAAGTTTAAGCAAAACCGACGCGCGCATGGACGGGTACGACTTCTTCTACCGCCAGTTGCTCTCGTTCTATAAGGCGCTCAGGCACATACGCCGCCACAGCGAAAAAATCTGCGCCGACGCCGTCTCCGACCTTACCAATCTCGATTCTGTGGTCGACAGGGAGATAGCCGACCTCATGCGGTACAGAATGAACGTCGGCGGCAGCGAAGTTTTAACGTACGCCGAGCGCATCGAAAAGCGCAGGGCGCTTAAAAGGGAGATAGAGGCGAACATCGGCTACGTGCGCGAGATAGGCGACCTCTTTTCCTCGGCCTGCGATTTTGCCGACGTCCTGCACGGCGAGAGCAACCTCGTCGCGATAGGCAAGTGCGAAAACGGGGTAGACGTTGCCCGCTTCTTCTTCGGCGAAACTGTAAAAAAATCGCGCCGCAAATTCGGCGTGCACGCAGGCAAAATGTACCCCTCCGACATCTACGCCCTGTGCCTTCTTTTATGCAGGCTGGGCTACGACCTCACGCCCAAACATTCCTTTATCTTCATCGACGAGGGGCAGGACATTTCCGAAGGGGAGTACTACGTTTTAAATTACGTTAACAGCCGTGCGCGCTTCAACGTGTTCGGCGACCTCAAACAGAACATAACCCCCTACCGCGGCGTATCCGACTGGGCGGCGGTAGAGCCCGATATATACACTCTCAACCAGAACTACCGCAACACCAACCAGATAGTCGACTTCGTGTCGAAGGAGCTTAAAATAGACATGCAGTCGATAGGTTGCGACGGGTCGGAAATAGTAACTTTGCAGCCGCGCAAGGTCACGGGCTGGCTTACGCAGTTCAAGGGACTCAAAGCGGTGATAACCTCGGAGGCGCGCCTTTCGGAGTTTTCGCGCAAGAATTATAATATAATCCGCGAAACGGGAAATATTTCAAAAACGCGCATAAATCTCATGACCGTTTACGAGAGCAAGGGGCTTGAATTTACCGCAGTCGCCGTCGCCGACGCCGATATGTCCGACAACGAAAAATATATCGCCTACACCAGGGCGCTGAAGGAACTCGCGGTGGTGCGCTGAGCTCATTCGTTGCGGCATATGTGCCGTCCGACGCATTTAAAGAACTTTTTCAAGCAGAACCGTAAAATAAAGCGCCGCCTTTGCGGCGCTTTATTTTATATTTAAAAAATACTGTCAATAAATAATAAAAAATTGAATTTTTTATGCGGCAAAAAAATATTTATATTTTCATCGGTTTTGCCGCAAAGCGTGCAAACGCGGCAAAATCGCCGAAAAAACAATTTTTTGCGCTGAATAAATTATTTTTTGCATGGCGCGAATTTTTTGGCGCATACCCTTGCCCGCAGCCTTTAAATGTAGTATAATAAAGAGGAAATAAAAGGAAATGAAGGAAGTTTATGGCAACGAATAAAAAGGCAAAACAGCTTGCCGACGAGATTGAACTCGAAGGCGAACTTCTGAATACCGTCAGCTATGCGACGTACTATTGCCGTATGCCGCTCTTTACGTCGTTCAGGCTTTTCAACCGCGGCGAAAGCGCCGCCGAAAATCTCACCGTGACGGTGAGCGGTAACACCGACCTCATTCTGCCGCGCGTGGCGGATGTGGCGGAAATTCCGCCCGAGAGCAGCGTCGAAATTTCCGTCGACAAGATTCTCAACCCCAAATATCTCTCCGAGCTCGAATCACCCGAAGTCTGCACCGTAAACATAACGGTGTCGAGCGGCAAGAACAAGGTGTGCGACCTCTCCGCAGACGTGGAGTGCCTGCCCATAGACTATTGGGGCGGGCTTTCCGGCAACGTCGAAATGCTTTCGTCGCTCGTCCGCCCGAGGATTGCCGACTGCCAGAAAATTCTCGCCGAGGCGGGGCTTCAGCTCAAAACGTGGGGCTATTCCTCCGAGTGGAGCGGCTATCCGGGCAACGACAGAAACGCAGTCCGCAGCGCGGCTGCGGCCATTTTCTCCGCCCTCCGCCGCCAGAACGTTGAAATGCAGGAGCAGCCACCGCTCGATACCGCTGTAAGTGCCGGCGCGATTACAAAAGTCATCTCTTCCAAATCGGCTACCCCGCTCGAGATGGCGCTTTTATACGCCTCCTGCCTCGAAGCGGCAAAGCTCAACCCCGTGCTCGTCCTCGGCAAAAACAAGGTCGCCGTCGGCGTGTGGCTGTACGAAAGCTGTTTCACCGCGACCACGCAGGACGATATGTCGGTGATTGAAAAGTATATCCTCGACGGCGTAAACAACCTCGCCGTATTCGACGCGGACGACCTTTTCTCCCACAAAAACGCCAGCTTCACCACGAGCGAATCGCATTTTTCATCCCGGCTCAAACACGGCGAATACGAAATCTGCGTCGACGTAAAGCGCTGCCGCATAGGCGGGGTTTATCCCATTCCCATAAAGGTTTTAAGCGGCGGCAAATACGAACTTCTGGGCGAAGCCGAATTTTCGTACGACCAGAAGCCCGGCGAGCTGATAGATACCGATAAATACGCGCTCGAAAAGGGCGCATCGAAGGAGAGGACGTGGCAGCGCCGCCTGCTCGATTTGTCGCTCAAAAACAACCTCCTCAATTTCAGGTACAGGCACGACTGCCTGCACCTCGTCACCGCCGATTTGGGTTCGTTTTTAAACGACCTCGACGGGGGCGACAAGTTCACGCTCCTTCCGAGCGCGGAGCCTATAAAGGACGCCGTATATTTCGGCATAAGCGCGGGCGTGCGCGCCCTCAGGGAGCTTATCGACATAGAGATGAGCTCGGGCATCGTGCGCACCTACGAGGGCAGTTCGGCCCTCAACGAAAATTCCTCTTCGCTGATACGCAAATCGCGCGCGGCGGAGGAGGAAGTGGGAGCAAACACCCTCTGCCTTGCATTCGGCTTTTTAAAGTGGAAGCACGACGACGAAAAGGACTTCAAATACGCGCCCATAGCGCTCCAGCCGGTAACGCTCAAAAAGAGCAAACAGCAGGGCGTTATAATGACCAAGGGCGAGGACATCACGGTAAACACCACCCTGCTCGAATTTTTAAAGCAGGAGTTCGGCATAGATATCCGCGGAATGGAGGACAGCAATCTTTCGGTAAACGAGATGATTGCGCTATTCCGCGCCAAAACCGCCAATTTAAAGGGCTGGGAGGTTGTGGACGACGTGTATATCGCGCAGTTTACCTTTGCGCGGTACGCGATGTGGAGCGACGTAAAAAACAACATCTCTAAATACAAAAACAACCCGCTCATCGCCAGCCTTCTCTCCAATTCCAACAAACTTCCGGGCAACAAGCTTGCGGGCGTCGACGAAGATTCCGCCGACCCCTGCGACATTCTCGTGCCGCTGCCCTGCGACAGCTCCCAGTTCGAAGCCGTCGCCGAATCTGCGAAGGGCACGACGTTCGTTCTGCACGGCCCTCCCGGCACGGGCAAGAGCCAGACGATAACCAACATGATAGCCAACGCCCTCGACGCGGGCAAGCGCGTGCTGTTCGTCGCCGAAAAGCAGGCGGCGCTCTCCGTCGTTAAAAAACGCCTCACCGAAATAGGCCTGGGCGACTTCTGCATGGAGCTTTCGGGCGGCAAGGCGGCAGATAAGTCGGAGATTGTGCGCGGCATAGAGGCTACCCTCGCCTTAAAGGACGAGACCAACGACGAAAAGTTCAAAGAGGAGGGCGAAGAAATCGTCGAAACGCGCGCGTCGCTCTCCAAACCGTATAACGCGCTGCACAAAAAACGCAGGCTGGGCGTATCCGTCTACGAAGGCATTTTATATTATCTTCAGAATAAAAACGCGCCCGAGCTCGTGAATATAGAGAGCACCTTCTACGACAGTCTCACAAAGGAAAAGCTCGAAGCATGCGAAAAGATGCTTATAAGGGCGCAGATTGCCGCAAAGGAGTGCGGCGGCGTTTACCGTTCGCCTTTTGAAAACGTAAATTTAACCGTTTGCGACGACGCGGTCAAAAACGGCGTTCTGTGCGCGGCGGAGGTGGTGCTTGCCGAGCTAAAACACCTCAAAAATTATCTCGGGCTCTTCCTCGATACCTTCAACCAGAAGATAAGCACGTTCACGGGGCGCAAGCTCGAAAGCTTCATAAAGATTGCATCCACCCTGCGCGACGGAACATTGAACCAGTTCTTTGCGAGCGACGAAGAGGAGTTCTACAAATTCTACAACGCCAACGTCCTCTACGACAACGTTTCAAAGCTTTGGTTCACGCGCTTCAATTCCCTGCCCGATATCGATAAATACGCGCCCTCGCTCGAAGCCGAGCTCGACAACTGGGGCGAAAACTACCGTTCTTCGCGCACCGTGCTCGCCGTAATAAAGCGGCTGAACAAGTGCGCCAAATCGCGCATACCCGAAAGCGAGGAGCTCGAATGGGTAAAGCGCGCGTACGAGCTGTGGCAGGCGGAGGGCAGAATACTCAGAAATACCAATCTCTCGCAGAACTTCACGGCGCTCGGCGGCGGCATAAACGATAAAAAGAGGGAACTCTTCTTAAAGCCCCTGTACGAGCTTCATTCGCTGTGCGCGCAGGTGTTCATGGACTACAACGCCGACGCGTTCAACAGCGTGTGCAACCACATAATGTCGGGCTACGCAAAGCCGCTGATTGCCGGCGTAATCTCGGCCGCGCGCGCATTCGTCGCCGCGAAGGATTACTTCGTAAAGGTTACGAACGCCGATAAAACTTTCTTCTCCGACGAGGATATATTCGACTACTACACCTCCAAGTGCGGCGCATTGATAGACAATATCGATATGCTCCCCAGTTGGTGCGAGTATAAAAACATTGCAAAGGAGCTCAACGACAAGGGGCTCACCTTCATCACCGACGCGATGGAGAGCGGCAGGATAAGCGGGGAGCAGATTCTCTCGTCCTTCCGTAAAAACGTTTACCGCAACTTCGTGCAGACAAACATTCCCGCCGACGAAGAGCTCTCGCACTTCTCCGCGAGCATGCTCGACGAGAGCGCGGCTAAGTTTGCCATGCTCACCGAGGAGTTTGCGGCGGCGACGAGGGAAAAGATTCGCCGCGACCTCATTTCCCGCCTGCCCTCGCAGGAGACGGAGGGGCCGCTCGCGCTCGAGCTCATGACTTTCAGGCGCCAGACGAGCGGAAACGTAAAGCGCATAAACCTGCGCCAGCTCTTCTCTGAAATTCCCCAGCTTTTAAAGGCGGTCGCGCCCTGCATGATGATGAGCCCGTTCACCGTTTCGCAGTATCTGCAGCCCGACCCCGATTATTTCGACATGGTAATCTTCGACGAGGCGTCGCAGATGCCCACGTGCGAGGCTGTGCCTTCGCTGGCAAGGGCAAAGAGCGCGATAATAGTCGGCGACCCCAAACAGCTCTCCCCCACGACGTTCTTCATGGCGCTCGGCCAGGACGAGGAGGAGATGGAGGCGGAGGATTTGGACAGCGTTCTCGACGACTGCCTCACCCTCGGCATACCGCAGAAGCACCTCAACTGGCACTACCGCAGCAAGCACGAGAGCCTGATTGCATTCTCGAATATAATGTACTATTCCTCCAAGCTCTGCACGTTCCCCTCGCCCGACGCGCTCGACAGCAAGGTCAGGCTCGTGTACATTCCCGACGGCGTGTACGACAGGGGCTTTACAAAGTGCAACAAGCAGGAGGCGGAGGCGCTCGTTTCCGAAGTTATAAGAAGGCTCAAAGACGAAAAGCTCCGCCGCTCGAGCATAGGCATCGTAACTTTCTCAACGCCCCAGCAGGCGTATATCGAAAGAATGCTCTCCAAGGCGATAATCGAAAAGGGGCTCGAGGAGGCGGCGTACGAGAGGGAGGAACCGCTCTTTGTAAAGAACCTCGAAAGCGTTCAGGGCGACGAGAGGGACGTCATAATGTTCTCCGTATGCTACGGCCCCGACCGCATGGGCAAAATTTCGCTCAACTTCGGCCCTCTCAACCAGTACGGCGGCTGGCGCAGGCTCAATGTAGCCGTGTCCCGCGCAAGGGAAGAGATGGTCATCTATTCCTCCCTGCGCTACTCCATGATTGACCTTTCGCGCACCAACTCGCGCGGCGTTGCCGGACTCAAAGCCTTCCTCGAATTTGCCGAAAAGGGGCGTACGAGCATCGCCGTAAAGAGCGACGAGATGATAATCAACAAGTCGGGCATAGGCAGATACGTCGCCGCCGAACTTTCAAACTACGGCTACGACTGCCGCTGCGACGTCGGCGTATCCGACTTCAAGATAGACGTCGCCGTTGTCGACCCCAAAAACAAGCACAACTTTATCCTCGCTATACTTTGCGACGGCGAGAGCCGCTTCTCCGTAAAAGACCGCACGGTAATGCAGGTTCAGACCTTAAAGCGCAACAACTGGAACGTTATAAGGCTGTATTCCATCAACTTCTTCAACAACCCCAAGAGGGAGATAAAAAAGATAAAGGAATACCTCGACAAGCTCTGCACAGACGGCAAAACGGTGTCGAGCGGCTATAAAAAGCCCTACCGTGCGGCGAAGCTCGAAGAGCGCACGGCAGACGCGCAGTATATTCTCTCAGGCGAGCACGACGCGGAGATTATAAAAGCGATAAAGGCCGTGGTCGCTGCGGAGGAACCTGTTTCGGCGCAGTTTATAATAAAGCGCGTGCTCTCCTCGTACGGCATATTCAAGCACGGCGTAAAGCTCGACGCAAAGCTGAACTCTCTCATAGAGGGCTGCGCATATCCCTATACCGAAATTCTCGGCGTAAAATACTACTACCGTTCCGATAAGTACTCGGCGTTCGACCGTTACCGCGTGGAGGAGGGCACTCAGCTGCGCACCTCCGAAGCAGATTACAGCCCGTACGATATCATCTCCCTCGTAAAGAGCATACTCTTCAACAAGGTGAGCATGTATTCCGACGAGCTCGTGGTCGCAGTCCAGCGCGAATTCAGGGTGCCCAGGCTTTCGGATAAGTTTGCCGCATATATAAACTCGTGTATAGACTACGGCGCCTCCAAGGGCATCTTCGTCCGTTCTATATCCGATAAAATTTCTTTGACTTAATATTTTTTCACGGGCGGCGGGGTGCTGAAAGTTATCGGCACCCCGCCGCGGAACCGGGGCGCTTTAAAGCGTCTCGGTTCTTCGCGGTATTTATGCCGTTCCCGCCGTATTTTTTACCGATGAAAAAGATTGTCAATTTCAGATGCGCCGTCGCGTTTGCCTGCGCGGTCGGCATCGGCGCCGGGCTTTCGTACCTCTCTGCGTATTACAGTTTTCCTTACTGGTGGCTCATCGCGCTCGTGCCGCTCACGGCAATATCGCTTATAATTTCAATACTCCGCGGAAGCAAAAAGGGCATAATCGTAACGGTTATATGCGCCCTCTTGTTTTTGTACGGCGCGGGCGGCGTTTATTTTAAACTTGCGGCCTTTTCGTCGTCGGAGCTTTCCGACGGCGCGGCGTACGGACTTTCGGGCATCGTGTGGGAAAAAGGATACAGCCAAAGCGGCGAATACATAAAGATAGGAAATATAATCGCGGACGGCAGCTCTGTCGAAGGGAACATGATTGTCTATCTCGACGAAGTTTACGGCGAGTTCTGCGACGTCGGCTATACCGTCACCTTTTACGGCACAGTGTATCTGAGCAAGCCTTTCGCTTACGGCGGCCAGAGCGCCTCGCGCATACTCGAAGATATCCGCTGTTCGGCCTATCCGATAGACTTGCTCTCTTCCGAATACGGCTTTTCGCTGTTCGGCTCTATAAATTCTGCCGTGAGGGAACTTTTCTTTGAAAATCTGAGCGGCGACACGGCGGCGATAGCCTACGGAATGTTTACGGGCAACACCGAATACGTGGAAACTTCCACTATGGACAGTTTCCGTTACGGCGGCATCGCGCACGTGTTTGCGGTATCGGGTCTGCATATTGCGCTGGTATACGGCTTCGTTGCTTATATTTTCGGCAAAACGCGCCTTCCCAAGGCGGCTTCGGCGGCGGTAAGCGTCGCGCTCGTCTTTTTCTATACGGGCATATGCGGCTTTACGCTCTCTGCGGTGCGCGCCTCGGTAATGTGCGCCGTCTCCGCGCTCGTTCGGCTCTGCCGCGGGAAGTACGACGGGCTCTCGTCGGTGGCTCTGTCGTTCGTGCTCATAACTCTCGTAAACCCGCTCAACGTAATTTCGGTCGGATTTCAGCTCTCCGTCGCGGCGGTGGCGGGAATTGCGGTGTTCGGCGGAGGGATATCCCGCGCGCTTGCGCGCATAAAAATTCCCCGCAAAATCGCCTCGTCCGTTTCGGTATCTCTCTCGGCGCAGATAGCAACTTTTCCCATTCTGCTCTCAACTTTCGGCTACGTCAGCTGGGCGTCGCTCGGGCTCAATATAATCTTCGTGCCCGTGCTTTCGGCAATCTTCACGCTGATGTTCCCGTGTACGCTGCTTGCGCTCATGATTGCGCCGCTTTCGCAGTTTCTGCTTTTAATTTCCTCCGTTCCGCTCGATTTGACTACTGCCGCGCTCGTCTCCATTCACGCGGAAGAGGCGCTTATAAGCGGGTTCGATTTCGGCGCGTTCGCGCCGCTGTATTTTATCGCCGTGTTCGCCCTCTCGGACATGGTCAACGCAAAATTCCGCTGGCGCGCGTTGTTTGCAGTCGCGCTCGCGCTCATAATTGCGGCGGGAGTGGTTCTCAAAAATTACGTGCCTGCGGGCGGCGTAAAAATTATCGCCTCCGCCTACTACGGCGAAAGCTATGCCGTGCTCATAAAAACGGAGGAGGGCAACGTGCTCGTTGTCTCCGAAACGCCTTCCTCATACGATATCGGCGACCTTCTTTCGGAGAACGCCGCCGAAGAACTCTCCGCCGTGATTGTCCTCGGCGGGGAGGATAGCGTGTTTGCCTATACCTCGCTCGGGGTTTCGTGCGATGAACTATACGCAAACTACACCAACATAAACATTCAGCCCTACCGCGGCGTAACCGTGCACTACGAGCGCGCTTTTTCGGTTTGCGGCATAAACTTTGAATACGTCGGCGGATACGACCTTGTTGCAGATATCGGCGGCGCGAGTCTGGGAATAAGCTGCGGCGATACGGTAAACATATCCTCGTGCGACCTTTTGATTGCCCCGCGGGACGGGCACGGCTGCGACTGCAAAGAGGCGGTGTACTTCGATATGGTAGAGTTTGCCGCAAACGTATATGACTGCGGCGACTTGCAATTTATCGCAAAAGATGGTACAATTTCTCCGTCGGGCGCCTTTATAAAGAGAGGCGCCGGGCTGTAAACGGCATTGTCCTCATAAATTTTTGTTGCAATAAAATTGCGTTAGTTGCGGCATAGTACGGGGTCAATTTATATTTATTTACGGTGAAATAACATGAAGTTTACCGAACTTAAAAAATTTTTATCCGAAGGCGGCAGCGGCGCTTTTTTGCTTGCGGGGGAAGACGCGTACTTTCTGTCAAACGCCGAAGCAATCATAAAAAAGGCGTTTTTGCAGATGCCCGAACTCAACTTTGCCTCCTTCGACGGCGAAAATTTAAAGGGGCAGAATATACAAAAGCTCACCGACGCGCTCTCGGCGTTTCCCTTCATGGCCGAAAAGCGCGTGGTAAAAGTTTCGGAATTCTATCCCTCCGAGAGCGATTACGAGCGCTATTTAAAGCCCTTCTTTGCAAAGTTTCCCGAAACCGCGGTGCTTATCATAGTCAACACGCAGGCGAAGAAGGGCGCCGCAGATTTAAAGCGCAAGGCGGGCATAAACTACGTCGACTGCGGCAAGGCTGACGAAGAGGAGGTCACCCGCTGGATATACCTCACTTTAAAGCGCGCAGGCATATCCGCCGACGTGGGCGTGTGCATGAATATCGCAAGATATTGCCTGTGCAATATGTCGCGCGTGTCGATTGAAACGCAGAAGATAATAATATATAAAGAGGGCAAGGGCACGCTCACGGAGAGCGAGGCTGAGGAGCTCGTCTACAAGGACGCCGACTACCGCATATACGAGATGACGGGCGCCGTCGCGGCGAAAAACTATTCCCGTTTTTACGAGATTGCCGACGAACTCACGGGCAAGGGCATGGACGGAATGGCCGTTTTAAACAGCCTTTTTTCATATCTGCGCAACCTCGTCACGGCGGCTTCGTCCGATAAGTCGGATTCCGAGCTTGCCAGAATTCTCGGCATGAAGGAATACGGCGTAAAGCGCAGCCGCGAGCAGGCGCGCTATCTCGGCGTCGCCCGCGCCGAAAAGCTTTGCTCACTCATATACGGCGCCATTTCGGGCGTAAAATGCGGCTCTCTCACGCAGGACAGCGCATTTAAGCTCGTATGTTCGCAAATATTTTTTACGGTTTAGAAAATAAAGCGCGGAAACGCTTTATTTTTCGCCGTTTTGCCTTTATAATGTATTGTATACAGCTTTTTATAAATAAGCTTCGCGCGCAGTAAAGCGCGTACGGAGGTATGCCGAGTGAACTGGCAGGATTTCGTAAACAAAATAAGTACTTTTTTCAACGAATTCGGGTCAAACGCCGTTTCGTACGTAATGGAGTTTTTGTTCTTTGCCGTGCTCTTTTACTATGTGTTCAAAGTTCTGCAAACCAACAAAAACTATAAGTTCATAGTAATTTTTGTCGTCGCCGTGGCATGGTGCGGTCTGTCGTTCGCATTCTCCAAGAACATAGAATCGCAGTTCCTGCTTATAGTAATAGTAATGCTCGCCATTCTGATATTCACCATGTACAATACCGAGATAAAGCGCGTGCTTCTGGACAACATGGTAAAGGGCAAAAACGACCGCCCCAAGGTGAGCGCAAGCGGCGTCGACGTGATAATCGACGAAATGATTCGCGCGTTGCAGAACATGTCGAAGAACATGGTTGGCGCGCTCATAGTGCTTTCAAACGAAAATCTGCCCGAGGGGATAGTGGAGAGCGGCACGATAGTAAACGCAGAAATTTCTTCGCAGATGATAGAGGCGGTGTTCTATCCCAAAGCTCCCCTGCACGACGGCGCAATGATTGTTGAGGGCAGCAAGATATATGCGGCGGGTTGCTTTCTGCCGCTCGCCCAAAGCGAAAATCTGCCCAAGGAGATGGGCAGCCGCCACCGCGCGGCGCTCGGCGTCACCTCGGTTGCGAGCGTTACGGCGCTCGTCGTATCCGAAGAGACGGGCATTATCTCCATTGTAAAGAACGGCGCGGTAAAGAAAAGGTATGCCGACGCCGCCGACCTCAAAAACGCGCTCAGCGACTACTACTGGTCCGACCTT
This sequence comes from Candidatus Coproplasma stercoravium, assembly GCA_018713165.1. Classification (GTDB taxonomy): domain Bacteria; phylum Bacillota; class Clostridia; order Christensenellales; family Borkfalkiaceae; genus Coproplasma; species Coproplasma stercoravium. Next base: position 52,422 of record DVFR01000030.1, read on the forward strand.
ACTGCGGAGGCGAAAGAATGAAAAAGATAGGCGAATTTTTCAAAGGTCTCTTCACAAAATATATCCCCATAAAGATACTCGCCATAGTGCTCGCAATGCTCACGGTGTTGCTCATAAATCTCAATTAAGCGGTGCCGTATGCAGTTGACGAAAGATAACGCTATTCCCGAAAGCACCGTATATATCCCCGAAATACTGCTGCCCGCCTCGGCTGATATGCATGTATGGGCGGTTAACGCGTGCGACCAGTTCACGGGCGATAAAACCTACTGGCGCGAGGTTGAAAACCTTGCCGCGGGCAAGATAAGCGCCTACCATATAATATTCCCCGAAATTTACCTCAAAGACCGCCCCGAAGAGCGCATCGCAGAAATTAACCGAACCATGCGCGAATATCTCTCCTCGGGCGTGTTCAGGGAAACTCCGGGCGGCTTCGTTCTCGTCGAACGCACGACGGAGAGCGGCACCCGCACGGGCATAGTGATAGCCGTGGATTTGGAGGCATATTCCTTCAGGCCTGAGGACAGGGCGCTTATTCGCTCGACCGAGGCAACCGTTTTAGACAGGCTCCCGCCCAGGGTAAAAATCCGCAAAAACGCCTGCCTCGAACTTCCCCACGTTATGCTGCTTTACGACGACCCCGAAAACAGCGTTTTAAAAGCCTGCAAAAAGGGAGAGGTGCTCTACGACTTTAACCTGAATATGGGCGGCGGTCACGTTAAGGGCACTTTTATACCCAACGCGGAGGAGGTGCGCAGCGCGTTCTGTTCGCTCAAAAGCTGCGCAGGCTCCGACAGAATGCTCTTCGCCGTCGGCGACGGCAACCATTCTCTCGCGGCGGCAAAACTATGCTGGGAGGAGCTCAAAAAGACCCTTCCCGAAGAAAAGCAAAAAAACCACCCCGCGCGCTACGCGCTGTGCGAGGCGGTGAACATATACGATAAGGCGCTCTTTTTCCGCCCCATACACAGGTTTATAAAAACCGATGAACCGCAAAAGTTTGTAAACGGCTGGCCGCTTTCGGGCGGCGGCAGGGTCTGCGCGGTGATAAACGGCGGAAAAACAGAGCTTGCCTTTCCCGAAAACGTTCCCGAGGGAATTGCGCGGCTCGATGACTATATATCGGCGTTTATAGCCGAAAACGGCGGCGAGGTCGACTATATCCACGGCGATTCCGACCTTATCTCCCTCACGCACGAGGGAGCAGGCGTACTTCTGCCCGCGATTGATAAGTCGCAGTTTTTCCCGCTCATACTCTCGGGCGGAAATCTCCCCAGAAAGACGTTTTCGATGGGCGAGGGAAATGAAAAGAGATATTACATAGAGGCAAAAAGGATTAAATAAAAAAGGATTAAGTTATGGCAATCAAGGTTTGCAAATTCGGCGGCACGTCCATGGCAGACGGCAACGTGATGAACCGCGTCAAGAGAATAATCGAGAGCGATAAAGACAGGAAATACGTCGTTGTCTCCGCGCCCGGCAAGAGATATTCGGGCGACATAAAGATAACCGACGTTTTATACGAGTGCCACAAAGAGGTGGCAGAAACGGGCACCTGCGGCGCGGCGTTCGCGCTCATACGCAACAGGTTCACCAGCATTGTAAAAGAGCTCGGCATAGATTTCGATATTCAGTCCGTCCTCGACGAAACTGAGGAGAGGATAAACCGCGAAAACGACGAGGATTTCACCGCTTCCCGCGGCGAATATCTCTCCGCGCGCGTAATGGCGGAGGTGCTCGGCGCAAAGTTTATCGACGCCGAGGACGTCATTTTCTTCGATAAAAACGGCGTATACGACGCCGAAAAGTCCGACAAGGCTATAAACGAGGCGCTCCGCGGCGTTGAAAAGGCAGTTTTTCCCGGCTTCTACGGCAAGGGATATAACGGCAGGGTAAAAACATTCTCCCGCGGCGGCTCTGATATCTCGGGCGCGATAGTCGCCCGTGCCGTCAACGCCTCGCTGTACGAAAACTGGACTGACGTAAGCGGTTTCCTCGCCTGCGACCCGAGAATTGTCGACAGTCCCAAACGCATAAAATCGCTCTCCTTCAAGGAGCTGCGCGAGCTTTCGTATATGGGCGCCAACGTGCTCCATTCCGAATCAATCTTCCCCGTGCGCAAGGCCAACATTCCCATACATATCCGCAACACCTTCCGCCCCGAGGATGACGGCACTTTAATTCTGCCCAGCGTTTATTATACGCCCAGCGGCAACATCGTAACGGGTATTGCGGGCAAAAAAGATTTCACCGTAATCTTTATCGAAAAGTCGCTCATGAACTCGCAGATAGGTTTCGTGCGCAAAGTACTCTCCGTGCTCGAAAATGCGGGCGTTCCCGTCGAGCATATCCCTTCGGGCATCGATACGATGTCGGTGGTGGTCGAAAGTTCGGCTCTCAAAAACGGCAAGCTCGAGCTTGTTTTGCAGGGCATAAAGGAGGCTGTCGCCCCCGATACGCTCAGGGTAACCGAAGATATCGCGCTTATTGCCACGGTTGGTCACGGCATGTCGTCGTCGGTCGGCACTTCTGCAAGGCTCTTCAAGGCGATGGCAGAGGCGAAAATAAACGTTAAGATGATTGACCAGGGCTCTTCCGAGCTCAACATTATCGTCGGCGTGCAGAACGACGAGTGCGAAAAGTGCATACGCGCCATATACCGCGAATTTTTCGGGAACTGAAAAAACTTGATTTATATAATTAATTATGGCATTGTAAAAAACGGCGGAAATTTTTCCGCCGTTTTTTGTATTTTATTCTTTGGTTGGTTCTGTATCGGTGACAGAAATTCCGCGCAAAATTTCGCCGTCTATCTCTTTTTCAATGGGTATGGCCTTTTTGCGCAAACCCTTATAAAGCGCGCTGTGCTCCTTTCATATTCTCTCTGCTTATGTTATTCTGCAAATCTGCGCTTGCCCGTAATGCTTTCAACCGTTATTTTAACGACGGCGGTTATGTCCCTCGCCGCGCACTCGCGTGCAGAATATCCCTCAACGCGGCAGTGCTGCAATAGCAGTTCCAGCCCGCGCACGAGCTCTTCGCCGTAAACTCTCTCCGCTCTTCCGAAGGCTATCGCGCTCTTATAGTCGGCTGTAATTCCGTGCCCCGTGCTCCTGTAACCCGCCAGCGAATCGACTTCTACGCAGACATTGCTATTCTTTTCAATCAAATCGAGCTTTTTGCCCTCCTTCGCGCAGTGGAAGTATATAAAAATCTGCCCATCTTTCTCCTCCCAGCCGTAGGAGAGGGGGACGATATAGGGATAGGGCTCGTCGTGCATGGCAAGCCTTATCGTCTGGCATTCGTCCAAAAGCTCTTTTATCTCTTCAAAGTCCTTAATTTCCCTGTCTGCCTTTCTCATTCGTCACCTCAAAAAATTTTTTATTTGTCTTTATTATATAATCAATTTGTACCGCCTGTCAACCCGATAAAAATTCTTCTAGACAAACAACTGTATCTCTTGACAAACAACTGTATCTATTGTATAATAACAGTAAGGTGCCTTATGAAAATAATTTTAAGCGGCTCAGCCGACCTGCCGATTTACGAGCGGCTTAAAAACGGAATAAAGTCGCAGATAGCGGCGGGGGAGCTTGCCCCCGGCAGTATGCTTCCTTCTATCCGCGTGGCGGCAAAGGAGCTGGGGATAGGCATCATCACCGTAAAGCGCGCGTACGACGACCTGTGCAGAGAGGGATACCTCTTTGCCGAACAGGGTCGCGGCGTATTCGTTTCAAACGCGGGTTCTGCCGAACTTTCGCAAAAAAATCTCGCGGAGTTCGCCGATAAAATGCGCGCGCTAAAAGAGATTGCAACTGCGCTCAACATAACGCCCGAACAGGCGGAGCAAATTTTCAGAGAGATATGGAGGAAAGACTGATGGAAGAGTTTTTATACGGGCTGGATATACAGGGGCTTGCCGTCGATTTCGGCAATTTTAAGCTCGACGATATAACTTTGCGCGTCCCGAAGGGCTGCATAACTGGGCTCATCGGGCGCAACGGCGCGGGCAAAATTCGACAGGAATGCGGTGGTGGAGCTTATCCAGGAGTTCATGACGGACGAAAACCACACCGTGCTCTTCTCCACGCATATAACCGAAGATTTGGACAGAATTGCCAACTATATCGCCATGATAGAGGGCGGAAAACTCAAATTCATGGAGGAGAAGGAGGAACTTTTAAACTCCTACCGCCTCGTGCAGGTTTCAGAAGTCACCGACAGCATAAGGGCGGTGGCAATGGGGCTTAAAAGTACGCCCTTCGGCGCCACCTTCCTCTGCAAAACGGAAGCCGTCCCCCGCGGGCACAAGCACAAAAATTCCGTCGGTGGAGGAGTTGTTCGTCGCTCTCACCGAAGACGGGCTTACCGCAAAGCACGTCGATAACCCGTTCGGAATGTAAACGGAGGGGAGTATGAAAAACGGCAATTCATTTTTCAATAATTTTGCCGCCTACTACCGTACGGGCATGATGACACTCGAGGGCAATGGGCAAAAACTCTCTTTCTTTCGCGGCGTGCTTGTGTTTATATGCTATTTTGCAATGGTGATATTCGGGAGCGTAGGTACGGGCGGCGATATCTATCAGGATTTTGATATGCTCTTTGTAATGCCAATGTGCGTGCTCACCGTGTGCAAAATATACACGTTGTCCGTCCACGAAAGGCTGGTGCCAATGTCGCACAGGCGGCGCGTGCTGTGCTCGCTCTTGTTCTTTTTCATGTGGCTGATTATAGTTTCGTCGGTCTGGTGTTTTTTAGTAGTTTTATACAGTCTTTTAAACTGTCGGCTGCCCGATTTTTCCCTGCTCGGCGGCACGGGCAGCTTTCTGCTCGTTTCTGTATATTTATACAGCATCGGCTTTGCGCTCTTATATACAAATCTCACGGCAAAGGTAGCAAAACTGCCGGTTATAATGGCAGCATTTGCCGTGTGGGCGGGGCTGTATGCCGCAATATATATCTTCGGCAACGTTTTAAACGGCATTGACTTTATATACGGCGGCATATTCGCTGCGGCGGGACGCACGCCGCTCGGCTGGGTATTTGCCGCACTGTTCGCGGCACTCGGCATAGCGCAGCTCGCCACGGGCGTCATATTGTGTGCAAAGCAGTTAAAACCTAAAAATTTTTAAAGGGGAAGGGCATATGAATAAAATCAAGTACGAATTTTTCCGCTATATAACCTTCTGCCGTTCATGCAGGTTTTTTAAAAACAATTCCGAAAACATTACACTTTCACATATAGGCACGGCAAAATATGCGCTCGCATACCTCCTGCTCATCGCAATGGCGTGCGTATCCATTTTTACAAGCAGAACGCAGCTCCCCGACGGCACGCAGGTTTCAATGTCTTTCGGCTACACAAACTGGGCGATGTGGGTGGCGGCTCTCATGCTGCTCGTTGCAATCTCCACGCGCGGTGTGCAGGGCAGCAGGCTCACGCCAATGTCGCACAGCCGAAAAGCGGTCTATTACATACTGCGCCCCGTGCTCATATGCGCAATCGTGTGTGTTTGCCTTATCGCCGCATTTTGGCTGATTGCAATTTTTATTGCAATGGTGCAAAAACTTGCGGGCGCAATTCCGTCAGTCGATATTGAAATCACGCAAACATCGCTCTATCTATTAGTTCCATGCGCTTATCTCTGGCACTTTTCGGCGATAGTGTTCTCCTTCTCCGTGGTGCTCTTCATTCCCGCGCTAAAAAATTCGTGGTGCAAATTTGCCGTCTGTGCGGGCGCGCTCGCCTTCTACTATGTATTGAGCCTTATAATTATAAACCTTTCGCCCTTCAGGCCGCAGCGTGGGCTGGAGTATTTTGCGAACCCGATAATTGCGCTGGAGTATCTTCCCGCATGGCAGGGGTGGCTGTTTGCCGGCATTATGGCGGCGGCAGCCGTAACAGTCTTTGTGCTCGCGGTCGTATTTACCTGCCGCGAATGCAAGCCCAAAAATTTTTAAGAGAGAATAGTTTAATATATATCATAAGCCGCCCGCATGCCAATGGCACGCGGGCGGCTTTGCATTTCATAAAATATATTATGATGACGCTGAGCGTTTGTATGATAGTAAAAGACGAGGAGGAGGTGCTCGCCCGCTGTTTAAACTGCGTGCAGTCCTTCGCCGACGAGATAATAATAGCCGATACCGGCTCTTCCGATAGTACAATAAAAATTGCCCGCACCTTTACGGATAAGGTATATCCCTTTGAGTGGTGCGACGACTTCTCCGCCGCCCGCAACTTTTCCTTTTCAAAGGCGGGGTGCGAGCTTGTAATGTGGCTCGATGCCGACGACGTTATATCCGACGCCGACGCGCAAAAAATCGCCGCCTTAAAGGAGGAGATGTGCGGCTACGACGTCGCTTTTCTGCTGTATGCCTCCGCGTTCGACGGCGAACGCCCCACTTTCACCTATTACAGGGAGCGCATTTTCAGGCGCTCCCTCGGCTTAAAGTGGCAGGGCGCCGTGCACGAGGTGATTGAGCCGCGCGGAAGGCTTCTGTATTCCGATGCAACGGTTATGCACAAAAAAGTAAAGCCGTCGCCGCCCATGCGCAACCTGCATATATACCAGAAGCTGATATCGCAGGGCAAAAAACTGTGCGGCAGGGAAAAATTTTATTACGGAAGGGAGCTGTTTTATAACGGAATGTATGCCGAGTGCGCCGCCGTGCTCGAAAATTTTCTGTCCGGTGAGGGCTGGTCGGAGAATAAGGCGGAGGCATGCATAACGCTATATTACGCATATTCCGCCCTCGGCGAAGACGCACGCGCGGAAGCTTGCCTTTTAAGGAGCTTTTCGGTATGCAGTCCCAAAAGCCAGGCGTGCTGCATTCTCGGCGAACGCCTTTTAAAAAAGGGCGATTTGAATGCCGCAATCTACTGGTATAAAACGGCGGCGTCCCTCCCGCAGAATATAAAGAGCGGAGCGTTCGTAAACGCCGATTATTCGGGATATATCCCGTTTATCCAGCTATGCGTTCTGTATGACAGGCTCGGCGATTATAAAAGGGCGTACCGCTATAACGAGCTTGCGGGAAGCATAAAGCCTGACGATAAGAGCTATCTTTACAATAAGCGTTATCTGCTCACTAAACTCAAATGACGAGGTTTTTATGATAAAAGAATTTATTCTCTTCCGTCTCTGCTGCGATAATTGCGGGGGCGGTTGCTGTCCTCACGGCTATTCCGTAGTCACCTGTACGGGAATAACGGGCCCCACGGGCGCGACGGGCGCAACAGGTCCCCGCGGTCTTACAGGCGCTACGGGCCCGACGGGTGCAACAGGCCCGACCGGTCCTACGGGAGTGACCGGCGCCACTGGTGTGACGGGTTCTACCGGCCCCACCGGTCCTACGGGAGTGACCGGCGCCATTGGTGTGACGGGCCCTACCGGCCCCACAGAGCAGGCTACATAAGGGAAACAATACATCAGCTATTCGGTAAAAAGGCAAAGCAGCGGCTTAAACAGCCGCTGCTTTTAATTATGCAGTAAAAGCGTACTTAATTTGACCATAAATTTCTAACGAAT
>DVFR01000001.1 GCA_018713165.1 Candidatus Coproplasma stercoravium
CATTGTAGTTCTTCAAACAGCGGACAACCGCTGTTTGTACAATGTGAGATGAGCGAGGGCAAATCAAAGCACGAGCGGTGACCGAGCGCGGCGGTTTATACACAGCATGCCGCGCGAGACCTTAGTTTCTCAAACTCACGGAATTTTTACGACTCGGTCAGTCGTAAAAATTCGTGAACACTCACTCTACGAAGTCGAATTCAACATCCCCTATAGACACAGTATCTCCCTCCTTTATACCCATTTCTTTGAGGCGGGAAATAACGCCCTTTTCGCGCAGTATCTTCTGGAAATACGCCATCGAACCGGGGTCGGTGAGGGTGACGTTGCGGCAGAGCATATCGACGAGCGTACCGATAACCACGTATACTCCGTCGTCGAGATAAATTTCGTAGTCGAGGTTGGAGGACTTGCGGTAGGTAAACTCCTCGTCCACCTCCTCGCGCGCGACGGGAGGGAGCTTCGAGAGCTCTTCGACAAGCTCGTCGAGCATGGGCTGCAAGCCCTCGCCCGAAACTGCCGTTATGGGGAAAATTTTATATTTTTTGCCGTATTTGCGCGTAAATGCCTTTACGTTCTCCTCCGCGCCGTAAACGTCGCACTTATTGAGGGCGATTACCTGCGGAAGCGCGGCGAGCTTTTTTGAATAGCCCGCAAGTTCGGCATTTATCTTTTTGAAGTCCTCCGCGGGGTCTCTGCCCTCGCTGCCCGAAATATCCACGACGTGCAGAAGAAGGCGGGTGCGCTCGATATGCCTCAAAAAGTCGTGCCCGAGCCCCGCGCCCTCGGCCGCGCCCTCGATAAGCCCCGGGATATCCGCCGCGACGAACGACTTATCGTAAACGCGCACGACGCCGAGATTGGGTGAAAGCGTGGTGAAGTGATAGTTCGCCACCTTGGGGCGGGCGGCAGAAATTTTTGAAAGCAGCGTGCTCTTGCCCACGTTGGGGAAACCGATTATGCCGACGTCTGCAATCACTTTGAGTTCGAGAAGGAGAACGTGCGGCTCTGTTTTTTCGCCCTTCTGGGCAAAGTTGGGGGCGTGCCTGCGCGAAGTAGTGAAGCGCACGTTGCCCTTGCCGCCCCTTCCGCCCTCGGCTATCAGCTTTTTTTCGCCGTCGGCGAACATATCGGCAATCACGGCGCCCGTTTCAAAGTCCTTTACGACGGTGCCTACGGGAACTTTTATTATAACGTCCTTGCCGCCCCTGCCGAAGCACTGGTTTGTGCCGCCCTTTTCGCCGTTTTCGGCAAAATATTTCGACGTGAAGCGGAAAGAGAGCAGGTCGTTCATGCCCCTGTCGGCAACGATATAAATATCGCCGCCCTTACCGCCGTCGCCGCCGTCGGGCCCGCAGGCAGGCTTGCCCTTGTACGACTTGAACGAGTTCATTCCGTCACCGCCGTCGCCCGATTTAATTTTAATTTTTACCTTGTCGGTGAATACGTTCTTATCTATCATTATTATAAATTTTGAGCCATTCGTCTGCGCGCAAAACAAGCTCGGCGTTGGTTTTGGTTTTGTTTATCATGGAGTACAGCGCTTCCACGCTCATCTGCCTGCCGAGAAGCTGGCGGAGCTTGCAGGACAAGTCGAGCTCTTCGGGAGAAAGAAGCAGCTCCTCCTTTCTTGCGCCGGAGGACTTTATGTCTATCGCGGGGAAGATTCTGCGCTCGGCAAGCTCGCGCGAGAGCACGAGTTCCATATTGCCCGCCGCCTTGAACTCCTCGTATATCACGTCGTCGAGCCTGCTGCCCGTATCGACGAGCGCGGTCGCGATTATCGTGAGCGAGCCGCCGTCCTCGGTGTTGCGCGCCGCGCCGAAGAATTTGCGCGGTTCAATGAGCGCCTGCGGGTCGAGCCCGCCCGAGAGCATTCTGCCCGAGTTTGTGACGGAGTTGTACGCGCGGGTGAGGCGCGTTATGCTGTCGAGCAAAATAACGACGTCTTTGCCCGCCTCCACGAGCCGCTTTGCGTGTTCGAGCACGAGGTTTGCGGCATGAATATGGTGGTGTTCGCCCCTGTCGAACGTGGAATACACCACGCGCGCGCCGGGAACGGTGCGGCGGATGTCGGTGACCTCCTCGGGGCGCTCGTCAATCAGAAGAATTATTACTTCCGACCCGGGATAGCCTGCCGTGAGCGAGCAGGCGATATCTTTGAGCATGGTGGTCTTGCCCGCCTTGGGGGGCGACACGATCAGCGCGCGCTGTCCCCTGCCTATCGGCGAGAAGAGGTCTATCACCCTGTCGGTGAGGGTGCCGCCCGCGCGTTCCATAGTATAGCGCCTGTCGGGATAGCAGGGAATGAGCTTTTCAAACACGGGGCGCGTTTTTTGCTCGTCGGCGCGCTCGCCGTTTACGCTTATGATATAGGTAGCGCCCGGGCACTCGCCCTCCTTGCGGCGCTTTGCCTTACACGTAATAAAATCGCCTTCGCGCAGGCGGAAGCGGTTTATAAGGGTTGTATGAACGAACACGTCGCCGCCGGACGTAAGCTCGAAATTGTTGGTGCGGAGAAACCAGAACTTATCGGTAAATTCAAGCACGCCGCTATATACCTTTTCGTCGTCGTAAGCTTCGCTTTCTGAATGCACGCCGAATTCGGCGGGCGCGCTTTCGCCGCCCGCGGCGTATTCGGCCTTGTATCCGCCGTAAAATTCCCTGCACTTTTCGACGAGCGTGACGACGTCTTTATCGAACGCCTCCGACTTGGGCGGCGCGCCCTTCGTGGAGCGGGGAACGGGGTCGCTCTTGCAGCCGGCGATATCGAGGATACTGCCGATGAGCGGCTCTTTATTCATGTCGGCGGGGCGCTTTACACCCACAGCCCTGCCAATCTGCCTCAAATCGTAGATGCTGCGTTTTTCAAGCTCTGCCCGTAAGGTTTGCAACAGTTCGCTTTCTATCAATCTTCGACTCTCTCCATTACTATGATTTTAGTGCTGTCGCCGCCGAGGTCCTCGCGCGAGATGTCGATTTCACTCTCCTCCTCGTTTTCGACTTCTTCCTCGTCGAAAAGGTCGGTGAATTCCTCAACGCGGTCAACGTCGAGTTTTTTGCCCTTTTCGCGGTAGTGCATGGGAATAACTATGTCGGGCATTATTCTGTCGACGTATTCCTTCGCCTGTTCGGCGTCTATCGTGTAGGTTCCGCCGACGGGAATGAGGAGCACGTCGACGGGAAGGAGCGATTCGATAAGTTCGGTGGAGCACTCCTCGCCGATGTCGCCGAGATGGCACACCTCTATTCCGTCCATGCTGAACTTGAAGATGATGTTTTCCCCTCTTAATTTTCCGCCCTCTGAATCGTGGAAACTCTTTATCGAGTTTATCTCCACTCCGGGCAGGTCGTAGCTGCCCTCCTTGTCAATCACTATGGGCGAACCGCCGATTTTTTCGGTGGCGTCGTGGTCGTAGTGATGGTGCGACACGGTTACCGCGTCGGCCTTCACCTTGGGCATAGAGCAACCCAAACTGTCGGCATACGGGTCGGTGACGACCGTGGTGCCCGTACTTTCAATGAGCTGGAAGCTGGAGTGTCCTAAATACCTGATTTTCATGGTTTTGTTATTATATTCTCCTGAGGCTTTGCAAGCCTTAAAAATTTTGCCTTGATATAAATATTGTACCCGAAAGGCAAGCCGGCGAAACGGTGCAAAAAAACTTTTGCATTTATAGGGCGGCGCACAGACCGCAAACTATCGCGCCGCTTTACGCGAACCCTCTGCAAAAAAATTTATCTTGCGCGGGGCGCGCGCCTTTCGTTCTGTATGCGCTCGCGTTCGGCGGTGAACACAAGCTCGGTAGGCTCCGCCTCCTCTCCCTGAACGTAGGAGATGGTAACCGAGCAGCCGCCCTCGCCGAGCGACGCGCCGAGAAGAGTGGTGAAAACGGGGAACACGAATTTGTGCCCCTTTTCCGAGAGAATGCACTCCGTTTTTTGCCCTTCGGCAAACTGCATCACGAAGGTGAGGTGCCCGCTGCGGCGCTGGGTTACGACGCCGCCGCTGTATTCGAGCACGCAGTCGTCGCCGTCGAGCCCGTAAAACACGGAAAACGCTTCGCCTTCGGCTTTGAGCACGCCGCGGGAGGAGAATTTCTGCTCTTCGCCGCCCGTGCGTGAAAAGATATTTATTTTTACATGCATCTGAAATTACCGTAAATTGCCGCGCATTTCAAGCCCTTACTTTAAATAAGTGAGCGTTATGCCGCCCGTTTTTGCGCGTTCCTTCGACTGGGAGAAGCGCTCGCGCCCCTCCTTTAAAACGCCGCGCAGAACTTCGGCGTCGCCGCCGTCTATCGCCGACTTTATCTCGGCAAGGTTTTCAATCAGCGCGCCTATGCGGGCAGAGAGATTGTCTTTGTTTAAAAGGTACAGCTCCGACCATACCCCCTCGTCGACGCCGGCGATTCTCGTCATATCCTGGAAGCTGCCGCCCGTAAAGCCGAGGCAGCCGACGATTTCGCCGTCCTTTACGTATGCGTTGGAGACGACGTGCGCGAGCTGAGAGGTGTAGGCAATCTTTCTGTCGTGCACCTCCGCCGAGCACTCGACTATGCATTTAAAACCCATGTCGCGCGTGAGCGAGATTATGAGCTCTTTCGCCCCCGCGTCTGTCCGCTCCGACGAGGTTATAACCATGCTCGCCCTGTCGAACAGGTCGGCGCAGGCGTTATGTACCGACGAAACTTCCTTGCCCGCCATCGGGTGTGTGCCGACGTAAAAAAAGTTGCGCTCCGTTTTATACACTTCGCGCTCGATATACCCCTTTACGCCGCATATATCGGCGACTACCGCGCCGTTTTTGAAAGAATTTGAATTTATGAAACCTGCCGCGGCTTTGGGGGGAAGGGCGACGAAAACCACGTCGTAACCGTCAAACTTTTGCGCGGCAGAGGCGACAATGCCGTTTTTTAACGCGTATGCGAGCGGTTCGGGCGAACGGTTCCAGCCGTCGGGCGCATATCCGGCGCGCATAAGCGCCATGCACATTGAGCCGCCTATGAGCCCCAGCCCCGCAACGCAGATTTTTAAACTTTTGCTGTTTTCCATAATTTTTTAAAGTATTATACCATATAAATCGGGTTTGTTCAAATAAATTGACTATATTGTAAAAAAATCTTTTGCCGTCCCGTAAGATGCGCCGCATGAAATTTTGTAAAAAAAATGCAAAGCTTGAATTTACAAACATTATTTGCGCTCTCTGCGGTTGACTTTCTTCGGGCAAAACTTTATAATAGTAGTCGCTAAAAATATATTGATTAAGGAGACCGTTTTTATGAACAAAATGTCTGTAAAAGACCTCAAAGAGCTCAAAGGCAAAAAAGTGCTCGTGAGGTGCGACTTCAACGTACCCATGAAGGACGGCAAGATTACCGACGAAAACAGAATTCAGGGCGCGCTTCCCACCATCAAATACCTGCTTGAAAACGGTGCGAAAGTTACGCTTTGCTCGCACCTCGGCAAGCCCCACTCCATTTTCTCCGAAACTTTCAAACTTAACAAAAAGGACAAGAAGAAGGTTGAAGCGGGCGAGACGACCGCAGAGGCAATCGAGGCGAAGGCTAAAAAGGACGAGCCCGCAAAGCTCACCCTCGCTCCCGTTGCTGCAAGGCTCAACGAGCTTTTAGGCGGCAAAGTTGCGTTTGCGAAAGACGTTATAGGCCCCGACGCGAAGGCTAAGCGCGACTCGCTCAAAGAGGGCGAAGCCGTGCTTTTGGAAAACCTCCGCTTCCACTGGGAGGAAGAGGGCAACGACGAGGGCTTCTGCAAAGAGCTTGCGTACGACGCCGAAATCTACGTAAACGACGCGTTCGGCACGGCGCACCGCGCGCACGCCTCCACCGCGGGCATTGTTCAGTACGGCATTATTAAGACGGCCGTTTGCGGCTTCCTCATCGAAAAGGAACTCACCGTTATGGCAGACACGCTCGAGCACCCCGAGCGCCCCTTCGTGGCAATTCTCGGCGGCGCGAAAGTTGCCGACAAGCTCAACGTTATAAACAACCTTCTGGAGAAGTGCGACACGCTTATAATCGGCGGCGGCATGGCTTATACCTTCCTTAAAGCCAAGGGCTACGAGGTAGGCACCTCCCTTTTGGACGAGGAGAAGATTGATTACTGCAAAGACATGATGGAAAAGGCCGAAAAGCTCGGCAAGGAACTGCTCCTCCCCATCGACACCGTTGTGTGCGACAGCTTCCCCGACCCCATCGACGCCGAAATCGAAGTTGAAACCGTTCCTTCCGACAAGATACCCGCAGACAAGATGGGCATGGATATCGGCGAAAAGACGAGGGAACTCTATGCAAGCCGCGTGCACGGCGCAAAGTCGGTTATATGGAACGGCCCCATGGGCGTGTTCGAGAACCCCACTCTTGCAAAAGGCACGATAGCCGTTGCGCAGGCGCTTGCAGACGTTTACGGCAAGTGCACCACGATTATCGGCGGCGGCGACAGCGCGGCGGCAATCCAGCAGCTCGGCTTTGCCGATAAGGTTACGCACATTTCGACGGGCGGCGGCGCTTCGCTCGAACTCTTCGAGGGCAAAGTGCTTCCCGGCATCGCCTGCCTTAACGACAAGAACTGATTGAATTTTCAGTAAAAATTTTTCAATTTATGCGGAATCCAACTATGCGGCGGCGGAGAAATTCCGCCGCCGCATAAATTCGCACGGTAATATGCCGCAACGAATAAACTTTACAGATATTTTAAAACAATATTAAAACAAAAAATATGACGGGAGAAAATTAATGGCAAGAAGACCTTTTATTGCAGGCAACTGGAAGATGAACATGACGGCGGAGAGCGGAACAAAACTCATTAAAGAGCTGATACCGCTCGTTAAAGACGCCGACTGCGACGTGGCGCTGTGCGTGCCCGCTATACTTATACCCGCAATGACGGAAGTTGCAAAGGGCAGCAACATTGCAATCGGCGCGGAAAATATGCACTGGGAGCCCAAGGGCGCTTACACGGGCGAAATTTCCGCCGATATGTTAAAAGAGTACGGCGTGAAATACGTTATAATCGGCCACAGCGAGAGAAGGCAGTACTTCGGCGAGACCGACGAGACTGTGAACAAGCGCACCAAGGCAGTTCTGGCCGCGGGCATGACCCCCATCACCTGCATCGGTGAAACGCTCGAAGAGCGCGAAGGCGGCGTCACCGAAAAAGTGCTCGACAGGCAGCTCGAAATCGGACTTGCGGGAATTGAAGATATAACCAAAGTCGTGATTGCGTACGAACCCGTATGGGCTATCGGCACCGGCAGGACGGCTACCGACGAACAGGCGCAGGAGACCATTGCCTATATCAGAAAGAAGATTGGCCAGCTCTTCTGCCCCAAGTGCGCCGAAAAGGTTATAATACAGTACGGCGGTTCCATGAATGCGGCCAACTGCAAGGGACTCATGGCCCAGCCCGACATCGACGGCGGACTTATCGGTTCCGCCTCGCTCAAGGCTGATTTTGCAAAGATTGTGAATTATAACAAATATTTCGAAGATTAATTGCAATAGTTGCGACATATATGCGGAGCAATTACAATTTATAAAGTAATTTTAAGAGGAATTTTATGGCAAAGAAACCTTATGCAATCATCATAATGGACGGCTACGGTGTGGCTCCCGCGGGCGCGGGCAACGCCATATCCATTGACGGCAGCAAAAACGTTAACCAACTCATAAAAGAATACCCCTCCTCCACCCTCGGCGCGAGCGGACTTTCGGTAGGGCTCCCCGACGGGCAGATGGGCAACAGCGAAGTCGGACATCTGAACATGGGCGCGGGCAGGATAGTTTACCAGGACCTCACGAAAATTACCAAAGAGATTGAGGACGGCGACTTCTTTAAAAACCCCGTTTTGCTGAAGGCGATGGAAAATGCCAAAAACGGCAAAAAGCTGCACCTTTACGGGCTTTTATCCGACGGCGGCGTGCACAGCCACATAACGCACCTTTACGCCCTTTTGGAAATGGCCAAGCAGCACGGACTTAAAGAGGTATATATCCACTGCTTTACCGACGGCAGGGACGTTTCCCCCACCTCCGGCGCGGGCTTCGTGCGCGAATTGCAGGCGGAGATTGACAAAATAGGCTGCGGCAAAATTGCCTCGGTGTGCGGCAGATACTACGCCATGGACCGCGACAACAACTGGGACCGCGTGGAAAAGGCTTACGACATGCTCACCCTCGGCGAGGGCATACCCTGCGAAAACGCCGCCGACGCACTGGAAGAAAGCTACAATGATGGCGTGACCGACGAATTTATAAAGCCCACCAAAGTTTACGAAAACGGCAAGCCGATAGGCCTTATTGAAAAGGGCGACAGCGTTATATGCTTCAACTTCCGCCCCGACCGCGCACGCGAGATTACGCGCGCCGTTTCGCAGAAGCAATTTATCGTACCCAAGGGCACGGCTTTTGAGAGAAAGACGGGCTTCCTTGCGCCCGTTTACGTATGCTTTACCGTTTACGACGCGCAGTTCGAGGGCGTTGAAATTGCCTTCCCCAAAACCACGCTCAAAAATACGCTTGGCGAATACCTTTCTTCCCTCGGCAAAAAACAGCTCAGAATTGCCGAGACCGAGAAATACGCGCACGTAACCTTCTTCTTCAACGGCGGCGTTGAGGCGCCCAACCCCGGAGAGGTGCGCGACCTTATCCCCTCGCCCAAGGTTGCGACCTACGATTTGCAGCCCGAGATGAGCGCATACCTCGTAACCGACAAGGTGATTGAGGAGCTCGAAACGGGCGAGTTCGACGTGGTGATTTTGAACTTTGCAAACTGCGACATGGTAGGCCACACGGGCGTTATTCCTGCGGCGGTTAAAGCCGTGCACGTCGTCGACGAGTGCGTAAAGCGCGTAACCGACAAGATTCTGGAGATGGGCGGCTCTGCGCTGCTCACCGCCGACCACGGCAATGCCGACAAGATGCTCGACGAGGACGGCTCCCCCTTCACCGCGCACACGACCAACCGCGTGCCTGTGGTGCTCGTTTCCGACGAGTTCAAAAACGCGAAGCTCCGCGACGACGGGATTCTGGCCGACCTTGCGCCCACCCTTTTAACCGTTATGGGCGAAAAGGTACCCGCAGAGATGACGGGCAAGAGCCTTATCGTAAAGTAACATATATTGAACGATTTTTTGGCGGAGGTCTTACGACCTCCGCCTTTTTTGCACCGTTTTTTTGTTACAAATTTATTACAATTTTATTACACCCACGCCGTTGACAAACGATATGCGGGGTGATATATTTTAATCAGTTCCTTGCAATGCAAGTAACCGTGAGGTAATTACCATGGCATTAGATTCACAACTTGGCAAAGGCGTGCTCGAGGGGTGCATTTTAAAACTGCTGGAGCGGAGCTACCGCTATTCGGGCGAAGTCGTCGCGCTGATGAGAAAATGCGGCTTTGAGGACTTTTCCGAAGGCACGCTGTACCCTATGCTGCTGCGGCTGGAGAAGGCAGGCTGCTTCGACACGGAGAAGCGTTCTACGAACAACAGCCCGCCGAAGAAATATTACAAGCTCTCGCAGACGGGGCTTGAAAGACTTAAAAGCTTTGAAAATATGTGGGGCGAGGTCGTAGAGGCCGTAGAAAAAGTTTTCGGGACGGACGACTGAGCAAACCGAGGTGAGAGCATGAAACTTAACAGACAGAACAAGGCTATTTTAAAATCGCTGGATGGCGAATACAAAAAATTTGGCAATAAAGTGAAGAGTGCGGTTTTTGCGCACTGCAAGGGCGAGGACGCCGTGAACGACACGCTGTGCGACATGTTCGGCATGCTTGCCGAGGCGCAGAGAGAGGGCAGGCCGCTCGGCGACGTTATCCCCGACGAGAGCAAGACCATACGCGACACGGTGGCATGTCTGCCGTTAAAAAAAGTGCCGCATACGAGGCTTATTTGGGGCATATTTGCGGGTGTAGTTGCGGCGGCGGCCATAGCGGCGTTTTTGTGGTCGGTATTTGCACCCCTGCCCGTGGGCGACTTATATTTTATCCGCTACGATATGGAGCGCGGCCGCATTTACTGGAACGACGTTTCTTACGCCACGAGGTTCGACGTGAAGATAGACCATCACCGCGCGGAGGAGACTGACTACGGGTACTACTATGCCACGCTGGGCGAGGGCGAGCACAAGATAACGGTGACGGCATACGGCGAAGGCAGGCACTCAAAGCCCGTCACCTATACCGACTATATCTTTGTGGACTATCCCTCGATTGCGGGCGGGATATGCGACTTTGAATACACATACGGGACCCTTTTGGAGGAGGAAGATTTTTCGCCCTTTTTGCAGATTAAAAGCAGCGATTATTTCGACGAGAACTATCAGGCATACACAATTTCGTTCACGCCCGAAATAAGCTTTTTCGGCAGATATGCGGCACACTACGACTGGGTGGTGACCGAGCTCACTTCGGGCGGCAGGACCACGCGGCCGAACAGCAACAGCGGCAATATGAAATTTGAGGCCGGCACCACCTACACCTTTTCCCTGAGCGGCGGAAACGAGGGTGAGCTGTTTATGGAGATAGGGCTGCTGAAGGCCTCCGTCCTGCCCGACGGGGAGAACGTATACAACACCTGCACCCCGGGACAGACGCTGTTTTCCTTGACCGACCTGCCGCAGGATACAGTGTACCGCACCGACAACGCAGCGCTCGGCATTGCCGCCTACACAGAATACGACCTTGTTTTAAACATTCAGCTGAGGGAATACAAGAAACTGTACGACAATGTGAGCGCGGCCTTTGCCGATGAATATGACTTCGACGGCTGGTCAACGACCTACTATACCCGTTACCTGCTCGTGCAGAACGACAGCGAGGATACGCAATACCTCAATCTTTCAGATGTTGCGGCGACAGAGGCGGGCACGCGCGGTACGATAGAAATGGACGAGGGATATACCGTGGTGAACTTTGCAGCCTCAGCCCCGTTTGAAAATGCAGTTTTGGCCATGTATAGCGATAGCTCATATATTTATGATACAAACCGCCCCTACGATTCGCGCGCAAGGGTGGTTACGGGAATAAGCGAAAGCTCGACTTACCGCGAAATCGACCTGACGACCGACTTCTTCACGCTGAGCTATGACGGTCAGACTACGATAGTTTTTTATAACGAAGAACCGACAGTGTATGCCTACTCCATACTGAACGAGTATGAGTCCGACGACGAGAGCTACAACCACATAGAGCATGAAACGCTGTTTGAGAACTCCGACACGGCGACTATAACTTTAAAGCCGGGTATAACAATGGTAAGCTCATATATGTGGAGAAATTCCTACGGTGTAGCGTGGGCGGAATGCATGCTTTTGCAATCTGTCACCAGGGACGAAGACGGCTCGCTCATCAGTTTTGGCTTTATCGACAACGATGGTGTCGATTTCGACGACGTTTTTTCGAAAATAGTCACGTCGGGCTACCTTGTGAACACGGGCGACAGCGACATAGTTCTAAGGGCCGACAATATGAGCTACCACGCTTCGTCCACTTGACTTTAATCTGCATATAACTCCTATAACTCCTTAAAGAGTGCGCCGCGCGGCAATTTTGCCGCGCGGCGCACTTTTACCACAATCCCCCCTTTAATTCCCCCCTTTACACAAGGGGGGCAAGATATAGAGAGTTGATTTCCGCCCCTTTACACAAGGGGGCAAGATATAGAGAGTTAATTACCGCCCCTTTACACAAGGGGCAAGATATAGAGAGTTGATTACCGCCCCTTTACACAAGGGGCAAGATATAGAGAGTTAATTACCGCCCCTTTACACAAGGGAGCCTTTGAATGCAAAATCATTTGCAAAATTTTGCACATAAGAATATAATTGATAGCGAAATTTTGACTGAGCCGCAAAAATGGCGGCAATTTTGTTTTTGTTATGAAGTTCAACGCGGAAAATTTCTTTTCAAAAAACTACGTGGTGGTTATCGGCGCGCTTATATGCTGCATGCTGTGGGGCAGCGCGTTTCCGTGCGTAAAGCTCGGCTACGGGCTGTTCAACGTGGATACCTCCTCCTATTCCTCCCTCATTCTGTTCGCGGGCACGCGGTTTACGCTTGCGGGGATACTCGTGCTGATATTCGGCTCCCTTTTGCAGCGAAAAATTCTTTTGCCCAAACGCAGAAACATCTGGCGCGTGCTCGTCGTGGCGCTATTTCAGACTGCCATACAATACACCTGCTTTTATATCGGGCTTGCCCACCTTACGGGAGTTAAAAGCTCGGTTTTAAACGGGCTGGGCGTATTTTTCACCATAATAGCCGCCTGCTTTATATTCCGAACCGAAAGATTTACGCCCGTAAAACTCCTCGGTTGCGTTCTGGGATTCGGCGGGGTGCTTATAATGAACCTCGACGGGCTGGACTTTACGTTTACCTTCGTCGGCGAGGGGCTCATCATCATGAGCGGTATTTCGGCGGCGATGGCGGCGGGCTTCGTAAAGATTTTTTCAAAATACGAAAATACGACCACGCTGTGCGGCTGGCAGTTCTTCTGCGGCGGACTGCTGCTTGTGATAATAGGCGCGGCGGCGGGCGGAAGCATACGCCCGACCTCTGGCGCGAGCTTTGCGATGCTGTTTTACCTCGCCTTCCTCTCCGCATGCGCCTTTACCTTGCAGGGATATCTTTTGAAGTACAACCCCGTTTCGAAGGTGGCGGTGTTCAAGAGCACAAATCCCCTTTTCGGCGCGCTGTTTTCGGCGATTATTCTCGGCGAGAGCGAACAGCTTTTGCACTACACCACGTTGATTGCGCTGGCGCTGGTGTGCGGCGGCATACTCGTTATAAACCTGCTCGGCGAGCGCAGCTTATTTGCGCGGAACCTGCAGGCGCGGCAGCGGCGCGAGATGATGAAATTCCGCACGAAAATTCCGAGGCGGAAAATCAGGCGCGGGCGGGGCTCTCGGGCGCGGGCATAGCGAAAAAAAATTTTTACTTATCGCATAAAAATTTTGTGCGGGGGCGGCTTTTTTGTTTGTACAAGCCGAATATTTATGATATAATGCTTTATGCTTAATAAAAATTATGAGGTAGAAAATGCTTACTGCACTTTTGGCCCGCACCGACAGCGGACTTACCGGAACCGAATATACGATATACATCACGTTTACTCTGATATTTATGGCGCTTTTATTTATAGCCGCGATTGTCGCGATAATCGTCGTAATGTTCCAGAAGAGCAACTCCGACGGTATTCAGGGCATAACCGCGACGAGCGAAACGTTCTTCGGCAAGAACAAGGGCAGGAGCATCGAGAGCAAGCTTAAAAAGTGGACTTGGATAACGCTCATCGTACTCGGCGTTCTCTCTGTGGTTATTTATATAGTTCAGATAATGCTTCCATAAGCTGATTGAAATCCGCGCCGTGACGGCGCGGATTTTTTTAAAAAAAGATTCACGAAAATTCAGCGCGGGCGACGTTCTGCCGCCCATAATAATATTAAAAATGCCGCTTGTGCGGCATACTTTTGTTAAAGGGTTTTATGACTGTAAGAGAAAATATAGAAGAACTTTTTGCGAGGGGAAAACTCGCGTTTAAAACAGAAAAACAAGTTTGCGAAATACTTAAAATAAAGCCGACGGAGAAAAAAGCGGTAAAGCATATCCTTGAAGAGCTTGAAAAAGACGGCGTTATTTTAAAGAACAATTCGGGAGAATACTGCTCGCCCGCACAGATAGGCGCGGTGAGCGGCACGATATCGGGCAACGAGCGCGGGTTTGCCTTTCTGATACCCGACGGGAAGACGGCGGACATGAAGGACTACTTTATCCCCCGCCATTCGCTTAAAGGCGCGCTCGACGGCGACAGAGTGCTCGCCGCGAAAGTAAAGGGCACCGAGGACGAGGCGACTGTTATAAAAATACTCTCGCGCGGGCGCACGGCGGTTGCGGGTACCTTTGAAAGGGTGGGCGGCGCGTGCTACGTAGTGCCCGATTCCGCCAAATTCGTGCCGAGAATTTTCGTGCCGACCTCCCTTTCTTTGGGCGCAAAGCAGGGTGACAAGGTCGTCTGCCGCATAACGGCGTATCCGCACGGCAAGGCGCCCAACGGAAAAGTTACCGAAATTTTGGGAAAAAGCGGCGATTTTTTTGCCGAAGAACTTTCGATAATACGCAACTACGGGCTTTACGAGGAGTTCCCGAAGGAAGTTGAAAAACAGGCGGAGAGCGTTGCCGCCGAAAAGGTGGTTTTGGGCAAGAGGCGCGATTTGCGCGGCGAGCTGACCATTACAATCGACGGCGACGACACGAGGGACATCGACGACGCGGTGTCGCTTAAAAGGCGGGGCGGGAACTTCGTTCTGGGCGTGCACATAGCCGACGTGGGGCACTACGTAAAGCGCGGCAGCAAGTTAGACGGCGAGGCATATAACCGCGGCACGAGCGTTTATTTCCCCGACAGGGTGCTGCCCATGCTGCCGAGAGCGCTTTCGAACGGGGCGTGCAGTTTGAACGAGGGCGAGGACAGATACGCCCTTTCGTGCGTGATGACGATAACGCCCGAGGGAAAGAGAATAAAGAGCGAAATTTTTGAGAGCGTTATAAACAGCAACCACCGCACGACTTATAAGGAGATTACCGCGCTGATTGAGGGCGACGAAGGAGCGGCGGAAAAATACCCCGACCTTATAACAATGTGCCGCGACATGAAGGAGCTGTGCGAGGCGCTCTCCTCCCGCCGCGAAAGGCTCGGAAATATCGATTTGAGCGTAAAAGAGGCGCACATATCCCTCGACGAACGGGGTGAGATAGTCATTCCCGACTTTGAGCGCACAATCTCCGAGAAAATAATAGAGCAGTTTATGATAAGCGCCAACGAGGCGGTTGCAGAGCGCATGGAAAAGGCGGGCGCGCCATTTATGTTCCGCGTGCACGAGCCGCCCGCGCCCGAAAAAATCGCCTCCTTCCTCTCCTTTTTGTCCGATTTGGGAATATCGGGCAAGGTGAGCGAGGACGAGCCGACGCCCAAACAGTTTCAGGCAATTTTGAAGAGGGTTGCGGGCAAACCCTGCGAGGGCGCGGTGAACAAGGTTATGCTGCGCACGATGCAGAAAGCGCGCTATTTTGAGCGCAATTTGGGGCACTTCGGCATTGCGAGCGGGTGTTACTGCCACTTCACCTCCCCCATACGCCGCTATCCCGACCTGTTCATTCACAGAATAATAAAGGGCATGCTGCACGGCGAGCTCGACCTCATGCGCGAAAAGTACGCACCCGTCGCCGCAGAAGAGGCTGCGCACTGCTCGCTGTGCGAACGCAACGCCGACGGGGCGGAGCGCGACGTAGACAGCCTGTATAAAGTAGTGTATATGAGCGACAGGACAGGCGAGGAATACGAAGCCACCGTTTCGGGCGTGACGGCGTTCGGCGTGTTTGCCGAGCTCGACAACACCGTGGAGGGGCTTATAAGGCTGGAAAAGCTGCCCGGAGGCAGCTACGAATACCTCGAGGACAAATTCGTGCTCAAAGGCGAGCGCACCTTCCGACTCGGCGACAGGATAAAGATACGCGTGGACGGCTGCGACTGGGGCAACATGCGCCCCGAATTTTCGCTCGCCGATATGCCCGCGGAGAGCGGCAAAAACACGCAAAAGAGCGATGAGCCAAAGAGAGAGCGCAAGCCCGGAAAGAAACAGTCAACCGTGCAAAGCGTGCACAAAAAAGGCTCCTCCTCCGCACATAAAAAGGGCACCCCGTACGCACATAAAAAGGGCGCGGACAAAAACACCAAAAAATTTGTAAAAAGCAGGCAAAGCCGCGGCAAACGGCGATAAAAAAAGTGTTTACAAGCGCGCAATTTATGATATAATAGGTTGGATATGAAAAAGACGATAACGGTGAACAGGCAGGCCTCGTTCGAGTACTTCATAGAGGAGAAGTTCGAGGCGGGAATAGCGCTCGAGGGGGCGGAAGTAAAATCTTTGAGAAATGGCAACTGCACGCTCAAAGACAGTTTTTGCTACCTTTCGGGCGGGGAAATTTTTATAAAAAACATGCACATCGCCGTTTACGACAAGGCGGGCGCGTTCAACTCGCACGATTCCAAGCGCGACAGAAAGCTGCTTCTCCACAAGTACGAAATCGCGCGCATTGCCGGCAAAGTGAACGCCAAGGGGATGACCGTGGTGCCGCTCTCGCTCTACTTCTCCGACGGGCTCGTAAAGGCGGAGATTGCGCTGTGCCGCGGCAAACAGACCTTTGACAAGAAGCGCGCCATAGCCGAAAAGGACAGAAAGCGCGAGATGGAGCGCGAGATTAAGAACTATAACTGAGCGCACGCGCCTGAAAATAGCGCGGCAGTACCGAAACGAGAGGAAAAACACACCGATGCCTATAGTAATCGACAAGGAAATACCTGCTTTTAAAATTTTAACGGGCGAGAGATGCTTCGTGATGGACAAAGAGAGGGCGCACTCGCAGGAGATTCGCCCCATAGAGATTGCCATTTTAAACCTTATGCCCACAAAGGAGACGACGGAGACGCAGTTCATGCGCCTTTTATCCAACAGCCCGCTGCAGGTGAACATAACGCTGATAAAGACCTCCACCTACAAGAGCACGCACACCGAACAACAGCACCTTGAGCGCTTTTATAAAAACTTCAGCGACATAAAGGGGCAGCGCTTCGACGGCATGATAGTCACGGGCGCGCCCGTGGAAAACATGGAGTTTGAAGAAGTTGCCTATTGGGACGAGCTTAAAGAGATACTCGACTGGACGGCGACGCACGTCACCTCCACCCTGTTCATATGCTGGGGCGCGCAGGCGGCGCTGCACTATTTTTACGGCATAAAAAAGCACCCCTTAAAGCAGAAATGCTTCGGCATATTTGCGCACCACCGCATACGCGGCGACCAGCCCGAACCGCTGATGAGGGGCATTTCGGACGAGTTCCACATGCCGCACTCCCGCCACACCGTCGTGTACGCAGAGGACATAAAGCACATAAAAGAACTTAAAATACTTGCATACTCCAAGCGCGCGGGCGCCTCTATCATAAAAAGCGACGACAACAGGCGCGTGTTCGTTATGGGGCACATGGAGTACGACCGCGACACGCTTAAAAACGAATATGAGCGCGACAAGGCCAAGGGGCTCGACATTCAGCCGCCCGTAAACTATTTTACCGACTCCACCCACACCGCGGTTAAGATGAACTGGACCTCCACCGCCAACCTGTTTTACATAAACTGGCTCAACTACTACGTATATCAGGTTACGCCCTACGAACTCAACTGAATCTGAAAAACATAAATCCCCCGCGCCGCAAATTGCGGCGCGGGGGATTTTTAATTAAATTGAAAATTTTCCTTTAATTGACGCGGACATATGCCGCAACTATTGAAATATTTCCGCTTTTAATCGGTCGTAATCGTGAAGTTTGAAGAGGTGAGCGTATAGGTGAAAGTGAGCGGCTCATCCTCCCCCGCGCGGTTTACGGTGAGCGTTACCGAGTCGCCTGAAACAGCGGCGAGAAGAACGTCGGTAACCGTGTACAGGCGGGTAATTTCAACGTCCTCCTTCACCTTTCCGTCGGCGGAGGTAAGCGATATGTTGGTGAGCATGTCACCCTCCTCAAGCGTGCCGCGGGCTACACTGTCGGAATTTACCGAACGGACGGTGATGAGCTCCTCCACGGAGACGAGGTTTGTGTCGTTATCGACCACGGCGGTCGAATCGCTCGCCTGCACGGTTATGCCGAGCACGGCGCGGCTTATATAGTGCGCCTCCTGACCCGTTTCTTCGTACGCGGCAATCATGTTCTGCGCAACCCTGCGCGCGACGGCCGCGGGAATGGCATAGCCCATATTGTCGACAGCGCTGCCCGACGACTTGGCGTTTACTATGCCTACCACCTCGCCCGATGAATTAAACAATCCGCCGCCCGAGTTGCCGCCGTTTATGGCGGCGTCGGTGCGCATTACCCTGTATGTGAAGTCGTCGGAGGTGTCGTACGTAGTGTCGTACATGTCGATAGAAATCTCCTCGCTCTCGCGGCTGACGACGCCCGTCGTTGCGGAGAGGCACTCGCCCTCGGGATTGCCTATGGCATACACCGTTTCGCCGACGGAGATATTCTCCTCCGATGTCCACGTCGCGGCGACGGCGAGGCTGTTTTTAACGACGTCGCTCCCCTCCACTTTGAGCACGGCGATATCGTAAGTGAGCGACGCGCCGATTATCTGCGCAGAGATGGGATTGCCGCCCGTCATGTAGGCCTGACCGTTTTCGTACGTGACGCTGTATTCCGAGCCGTAGAGATAGAGCTCAATGTTGTCGCAGAAGCCGTCGCCCCGGCCGTCGCTGAGGTACACGACGTGCGCGTTGGTGACGACGTACATATCGCCCGCCTCCTTATCAACGTCGATTATAACGCCCGCGCCTGCATACGTTTCGTCCTCATATGCGAGCGAAGGGGGGTCGCCCTGCGCCCTGAACGTGGAGAGAATGGACACCGACGAGAGGAGAGAGCGGTTGATTGCCGTCTTTAAAGAAGTAATCTCTTCGACCTCGCTGCCGGTATAGCCGAGGTATTCCTCTATAAAGTCGAGGAAGGAAAGCTCGGGCAGCCCTTCCTCAACCCTTGCGGCGTTGGTAGCCTCGTAAATTTCGTAGATGGAAACGTCCTGTCCGTCGCGGCCGTAAGTCGCGCTGGTGCAGCCCGCAAACAGGGAAACGAATGCGACGGCCGCAGCGGCGCACGCCGCCGCCATGCACTTTGCAATTTTTTTCATTTAACTTTCCTTAATTGTTTGATTTTCGCGGCGATTAAGCACCGCTGTTCTATTATTGACGGCTTTACCGCAATATTATGCAAATAAAACGCGGCGTTTTGCCGCTTACTGCGGCAAAACGCCGCAAACAGTTAAAGTTTTACGCCGTTTTTTATAAGAAGCGCGCGCGCAGTTTCAACGCTGTCGACCCCCGTCCTGTTTTTAACGGGCGCAAACTCCTTTTCGCGCTCGACCTCCACCGCAAGGCAGCTCTCCATGAGCTTTATCATGTCGAGAACGAGAAGTTCGAACTTATACCCGTTGGGCTGTTCGGGGTTTACGGGCACGCCGTTTTCGATATGCGGAATCTTTTTTAAAGAGTGGTGCACGGGGAGCTTTTTTTGCAAAGTTTTGTTTAAAAGCTCCACTTTGAAGAGATAATTGAGCGTGACGCCGTAGGCAAATTTAAGTTCGCCGTCGGGGCGGCGCAGAGCCGCAATCTCGGGCGGCATTTCGTAGTACTCGACTATTGCGGGGGAGCCGTCCTCCATGCAGAGCACGCCCACCTTTTCTTCGGGCGAGACCTTTTTTACCACCTTTGCCGAGCAGTTGCAGCCGCTTTTAAGCGTGGCGCCGATAAATACGGGGTCGCATATGCGCTGGAGAACGTTATCCACGCTGTAAACGTTGAGCCACTCTATCCCCTCGCGCGCGAGCACCTCGCCAAGTCCGCTCTTTATGAGCGAGGAATACCAGCCGCCGTTGCCGTTGGGCGACGCCGAAATCTTCCACCTGCTCTCCATAAGCAGTTTGCCGCGCACGTCGCAGGTGGGAGCCATCTCCTGAACGAAGAAATGAATTTTGTCTTCGGGATAGCCGAAGTAATTTTTTTCTTTGAAAAATGCGACCGTTTTTTCGTTGTTCACGTCGCTCGTCATGACGAAGATATGAAAATATACGCCCGCTTTGTCGGTCACCTGTTTTATGTTGGCAAACTGGCAGGCAAAGATTGAAAGCTCGCGCGAGGTGCCCATATTGAACATGCCCTTGGGGTTGTCGCTGCCGAGGCGGGTGCCCTGGCCGCCCGCAAGGAGCACAGCCGCAACTTTGCCCGCGCGGAGAGCTTTGATTCCCTCCGCCTCATACTCCTCCCTGCCGCGCTCGACGTCGGCGCAGGAAAGAGCGGGCACGGGCGAAAGTTCTCCTATTTTGCGGGCGCCCGCGGCGCCAAAAACCTTGTAATCGGAAAAATTAATGCCCTCTATCTGCTTTAAAAGCGCCGCCTGCTGCTGCGCCGTGAGTTCGTCGTAGTATTGAAGGAGGTGCTCCTGGCCGTGTTCTTTAAGGAGCATCGAAGCTTCGGTATAATTCATTTTAATTTTTCTCCCCTGCATACGGGTATTTTATGCCCCGTATGCTGCATTTAATTATATAGTATCGTAAAAAATATGTCAAGTGGCTGTTAAATTTGCCGCAAGATATTGAAAAATCTGAAATTATGCTTTATAATAAATATGTGTATTCAAATTATTATACTGCAAGGGAGTAACGCGAACCCTGTTTAATGCGGGGATATCGCGGCACCTTACAGTATTCGCTCCGCGCCTTGCCGCACGCACTTACCTTTGCCCTTTCGCGGCGGAAGACGCGCTGTATATACATAGTCAGGCAGACAATCTAAGGAGGATAAAAATGTATTGCACAGAATGCGGGGAAAAACTTACCCTTATGTTCAACCACAGGGAAGGGCTCGTGCCCTTCTGCAAAAAATGCAACCAGTACCGCTTCCCCCAGTTCGCCACCGCGGTGAGCATGGTGGTCACCAACAGAAGCAAAGACAAAATTCTGCTCGCGAAGCACAAGGAGCAGAGCGACTATATTCTGTTCGCGGGCTACGTTAAAAAGGGCGAAACGGCCGAAAAGGCTGTCACGCGCGAATTCAAGGAAGAGACGCAGCTCAACACCGTAAAGTATAAATTTATGAGCTCTCGCTACCATGAGCCGAGAAACGTGCTCATGCTCAATTTCCTCGCCATGGCCGAAAACGGCGAACCCGCCATCGACGAAGAGGAGATTGACGAGGTGAGATGGTTCACTTTCGACGAGGCGCTCGGCGCGGTGAGAAAGGACAGCACCGCCGAATTCTTTTTGAAAAACGCCATAGCGGAGCTAAAAAAGAACGCTTTCTGAGCGGACATACGAAATTTCTTTTTTGCGCCGCAAATTTTGTCACAGGGGATATATGATGAAAAAAACGGGTGCCGCGGCACGGGTCGCGGTAATGCTTGTCGCACTTGCCGCAATCGCTGCGTCGGCTTTCGGCGGGGCGCTCGCCGCATTTGCCGATACGGGCGGTAATGCAGGCGGCGCGGCAGTTTACGCCGCCGCGGGGAACGAGGGCTGGTACGCGCTCATAAGTTCGGGCGCGCTGCTTTTTGCGATGATAGCGGTAAAGCTTATCTTCTTTAACAGGCACCGCCTTAAAATCAAGGCGGGACTTAAAGCCGCCGACGACATGGACCCCCTGCTCGTCGGCAAACTCATCGACAACAAGGCGCACGACACCGACCTCGCGGCGCTCATATTTTATTGGGCGAACGGCGGATATATAAAGCTCGACATGAGCGGGAAAAAACCGGTCGTCACAAAACTCAAAAATCTGCCCGCCATGTCGCCCGAATACGAACTCAAACTGTTCTACGGCATATTCAGGCGCAGAAACCACTTTGTGTTCGAGGGCGAAAGTCTGTTTTCGGTGGCGGGCGGCGTTAAAAAATCGACCGACGAGAGGGCGCGCGGCTCGTTTTACAGTGCGAGCATAGGAGTTTCGGTGCTGTTTGCATTGCTGTTCGGGCTGACTTTGGGGCTTTACCCTATGCTGTACGCCATGTTCGGCGAAAAAGGAAGTTATTCCGAGCTGACGGGATTCGTGTTCCTCATTCCCGCGCTCATCGCCTACGGGCTTTCTGAGACGCTTTTATACAACAGGTTCAAATTCGGCAGGCGCGGTAAGGCGCTGTACGGCGCGGCGATATTTTTGCTCTGCGCGGGCGGAACTGCCGTTTACGCCGTCGTGATACCCGATTACATACTCGCGCTCGCGCCGAGAATATTTATAGGTTTTATCGGAATGTTCGGCTCCTCCGCCTCCTCCTGCCTCATCGAGCGGACGGAGAACTATAACGGGAAGCTGGGCGAAATACTCAGCCTGCGGGCGTTTATTTTAAGCGCCACCGAACCGGACATGCGCGACTATATGAGGAGCGACCCCGACATATTCATAAAGATATACCCCTATGCGTACGTTCTCAATCTTGGCGAAAGATGGGCAGAGAATTTTACGAACACCAAGCTTAAAGCGCCCGAATGGTGCGAACGCGCGGGGGAAACTTTGCAGGGTGCGGGAGAGCTGGTCGGCGCGATGGACAACGCCATGACAAAGATAGCCGCGTCGTTCGTTGCACGCCCCGCCCACGAAAAACCCGAACAAGACTGAAACACACAGCGAAAGTTCATACAATATAATTGAAAACAGCAACCGGCAAGGTCTATATTTTAAAACAGCCGCGGCGCGCAAATTTTGCGCGCCGCGGCTGTTTTTATGCCCGTTTTATGCCCCGGATATTCTTATACCTCCTCTTTCTTTGCTGTCTGCCCCATAAAGATTTCTTCATTTGCCCATACTAATACCGTCTTATGCCGTCAAAGTTAACGCTTGCGCCGCTTATATAATCGCGTCGTTCATATAATCGTGCCCCGCCTCCCCGCCCGGCCGTAACCCGCACAAAACCGCCTATTCAATAAAAGCCGACATTTTTTGGAATAATTTCACCAATACCATTGCAAAAAATCTGTACATATGTTAGAATAGGCTTGTGTATATTTTATAAAAGCGTTAATAAATCAGGTTCACTTTTAATAAGCTTATATTCTAGTAAATATATATATTATTTAGAATATTGAATTGATTCCTAAAAGTTAACGCATTTACTTGGGGAGGAGTTATATGAAGCAGCCTTTGGTTTCTGTAGTAATACCTTGTTACAACGTCGAGAACTATGTAGAGACATGTTTAAAGAGTATTACTGCACAATCATATAGCAATCTGGAGATAATTTGCGTTAACGATTGTTCTACGGATACAACGGCCGAAAAACTTGCCGTTTTAAAGGAAAATGACGAGCGCATAAGCATATGCACGCACGCTAAAAATCAGGGACTTTTCAAAGCAAGAATTACAGGCATCAAACACTCTCACGGGGATTATATTGCCTTTGTCGACAGTGACGACCATATCGACGAGGACTTTTTCCGTTGCCTTATTTCAAAAGCATCGGAGAACGATTACGATATCGTCATGGGCGATACTGTTCATGAGGACGAACAGGGTTACAGATGGATTCACGCTTCATACTCCGATATTATTGTAAACGACAGGTCAGACGAAAACGTTTTAGGCGAACTACTCAAACAGGAGGGTTATTGTTTTATATGGCATGCTGTATGGAATAAGATTTACAAAAAATCGGTATTCGATAAAGCCCTGCCATTCTTCGACAGCATAAAAGAGCATATCATTATGGGTGAAGACGTTTTGTTTTCCTGCATTTTGCACTACTATGCAAAGAGTTTTGCAAAAACAAATTTCGCATATTATTTCTATTTGCAGAGAAAAGGCGCCTCCACCGCCCTTGATAATAACATCAATAAATACAAGAAAAACATAGACGACCTCGAACGCGTTTTTTCATATATAAACACTTTCTTCGACGAACATAACTTAAACAAAGAATTCAGAGAACACTTCGATAGATGGCGTGAGCTCTATTCCCGCTATTGGTACGACAATGTATTTTATTCTGGTCTGCAATCAGCCACAAAGCAACGTCTTTACAGCAGAATTAAAAAATGTTTTAAAACAGAGAACCCGCAGCACACAAAAGACACAGACCATTGGTTTTACAAAACATCTATTCCGTTTGACAACAGATATATAGAGCTCAGACACAAGATAAAAGAGTTCGACGTTGTGAGCATTGACATATTCGACACTCTCATTATAAGAAAGGTTTACAAACCCACAGATGTATTTCTGTTTATGGATAAATGGTTTTCTAATCTTTCGGGACGTGACTTTGATTTCAGTCACGCGAGAGTTAATGCAGAGAAAGCGGCAAGAAAATCGAGCGACTATGAGGAAATAACGCTCGACGAGATTTACGAAACTTTCTGCGAAAACAACGGCATTTCAACCGAAATCGCAAAAAAGGCAGAGCAGAAGGAAATTGAAACCGAAAAACTGCTATGTTTGCCCAGAAAAAGCATAGCCTGCCTTATAGACTACGCGAAAGCAATCGGAAAAACAGTCGTTCTGACCTCTGATTTTTATTTCAATCAAGAGCAACTTACCGAACTGCTCTCTTCAGTAAACGCCAGATATGACGACCTGCTTATATCGAGCGAATATAGAGCGACTAAATCCTCCGGCAAACTTTTCAGCATACTTCGCGAAAAGTATAGCGATAAAAAGATTCTTCATATAGGCAATTCATGGGAAAGCGACTTCGTAAAAGCCAGGGAAAGCGGCTTGGAGGCGCACTTTTACGCTGCAACGACTTCGGCTTTCATGTATGATATTTCCGATATCAATACAACCGATTCCACAAGGCTGTACAAACGCCCCACAGGACTTTGGGACAACTTTGAACATAGTCTTGATTTTCTCGAGGTACGCTGTTTGTTCGCTCAAGTTGCGAACAGACTATACGACAATCCATATACCTCTTATATTAAATCGACAGATTTCAATGCGCAAGCGTGCTTTTTGGGTTATTACGCACTCGGTATGCACCTCTGGGGCGTTGCAAAATGGCTATATGAGGCACAAAAAGGCAAAAACAGTAAGATTCATTTCGTTGCAAGAGACGGTTACCTGCCTATGCTTGCCTACAACGTATTGAACAGCGACGGCTCCGCCGCCGATTCCGATTATTTTTACGCCTCACGCAAAGCATTGTTTCCCCTTTGCTGGAAAACGAAAGACGATTTGGACTGCCTCACCTCGCAAATTAAAAAAGCAACTCCCGAACAACTTTTCCATTGGTTTGCACCATTGCTTGACGCACAAAAAGTATTAAAAACAGAAAAAATACTTATCTCAAAATGGAAAAACAGTCAGCTCGAAGGCGACGCCCTCTCCGAATTTATAAAAAATACTCTCGCTCCATGCTACGACGAGGATAAAAAGAATAAATTTTATTCGGCAATGAAGGACTACTACTCCTCATTTATAAGCAACGGCGACTGCATTTTCGATATAGGTTACGGCGGAAGGTCGCTGTTGCACATATCCGAACTTCTCTGCTCACCCATAAACGGGTATTTCATTCACAGAATAAACGACCAGTTTATTGCAAGGCAAAAAGACCTGGGTATTAAAGTAAATACGCTCTATGATTACACTCCGTCGATAACCGGCGTGGTACGCGAAATTCTGTTCTCAAAGCAAAGTCCTTCCTGTATAGGCTTTAATACAACCGAAAACGTTGTTCCCGTGTTTGAAGCAGACAACATGCTATATCCCGCCAAATTTGCCATAGAAGAAGTACAAATGCAGGCGCTTGAGCTTGTTAAAGACATGGCACCGGTTTATAAACTTTCCACAAGGCTGTTCAGCGCACGCTCTTCCGACGTTTCGGCTCCGTACGAATACCTTTTGCATAGCTCTTCACCGCAGGACAGAGAATATTTCAGTTGCGTAAAGTTTGAAGACGACGTATTCTTTGGCGACTCCGCAATGCGGGTTACGGACGTTTGGCAGAACGATATAAATTATCACCATGTTATGCGCTACACCGAAAGTCCTGCAAGCACTGCGCCGATAGTTCAAAATGTTGCAGAAGGTCCTGCCCCTACACTAAATTACGACGCGACGCGTGGCTGGAGCAAACTCAAAAAAGCATGCTACTATTTCCTGTTTGACAATAAAACATTTTGGAAAAAATTAAGAAAAAGAAATAAAGAATAATTTTAAAAAGGTAAAGATTTATGATTTTATATCATATAGGTCATTTTGGAGCATTATCAAAAGCCTTGTTAATACATTTAACATACCATAAAAATGATAAGTGCGTTATAATTATAGACCAAATAATATTTAATGACGAAGGCAAAGCGTTTATAAAAGATTTTAGCATAAGAGCTAAAGATTTTGCAAAAGTAATAACATATTCAGATATTGAGTTTATCAACGAAAAATCGGTATTTTCAACAGAAAAACATATAAAACTTTTCTTTGATAAAATGTTTTCAGATTATTCTATCAGATTAAGTGAATTTAAGAAAATCTACTCAATGTTTGATACTTATAATGCATTTGCAGCATATGTTCAAATGAACAATATACCTATAATTTTTATTGATGCCTTTGGGAATCTGGAAAAAAACAGATATTATTTAAACAATAAAGAGCAATGGCAATTTTATGATGAAGTGATATATAAATACCGTGCTCTTGGATTCGACAACCCTAACTGTAGAATAATCTATTCAACCAGAGAAAACGACTCAGACAAACTAAATTTTGAAAATTTGAAAAATTTATTAAGTGAAGAAGAAAAAAAGAAGCTATTGTTTTTATACGGATATGAATCAGATACTAAGACCCCCGAATATTGCAATCTTTTAGTATTTTCATCTGGCTGGATATGTTCTGAGAAAAAAATAAATAAAGCCAACTATTTTTATTATTATCAGCTATTACTAGATTTATTTTGTGATAATACAAGAAAGATTTTACTGAAGCCTCACCCCAACACAAGTATATCAAAGGAAGAAGCACTTAATTTTTTTGATAACGCAGAAATTATCCCCGGATATTTCCCCTCTGAATTTATCGACTTATTGCCAAACTATGAAATAACAAACATATTATCCACTTCCTCTTCAGGAATTCCGCGACATATATATGGTTGTAATTACTTCATTTCATTCGATATTTTTTATAACGATATACTTTGCAAAAAACTTTATTTTGCACTCCAGATAGAAAAATATTTACAACCATTATACAACAAATATTTCCACATAGGGCTACACAATAAATTAATATGGGGAATGCAAGAAAACCTTTTCTCTAAATATGATTTAAAATCTAAATGGGTAAACTTAAATAACTTAGAACCTAACAGCATTACAATTATTGACAATTATGAATGGAATGGAGTAGACGACAAATACAAGCTTACTAAAGCTATGGCTTCCCTAAATAATAATGCTGTTTTAATATTTCTTGATTCAAAGGATACTGACAATTACATTTTCAGCGACTATCCTTCATTTCGAGATTGGTTTATTTCTCTTAAATTTTGCAATAAACCAAACAACATGAATATTCCAGTACGCACCGAAAAAATACACATATTTTGTAAAGATATTTCAATTTTGAATTTTTTAAAGTGCCTGAATTATAATGAGTATTTTCATTACACAAAACAATTTTTACAACTAATCAAATGAGGTGATAATTTATGAAAATCAAAGCGTTAGTGGCTGTCAGAAGCGGCTCAACAAGAGTTATCAATAAAAACTTACGCCCCTTTGCCGGAAGCAATCTTCTTGAATTAAAGTTGAATCAACTTAAAAGAATTAAGCTTTTAGACGGTATCGTAGTTAACTCAAATGACGACGAAATGCTGGCAATCGCTAAAAACTTAGGTTGCGAAACCGTTAAAAGAGACGAATATTACGCCTCAAACACTGTATCAATGAGTGACGTTTATAAAAACATGGCAGAAAATATCGATACGGATGTAATTGCATATATAAATGTCACCAACCCTCTTATTTTAGATACTACTATAGAAAAAGCAATTAAAACATTTATTGAAACGGAAAACAGATTTGATTCATTGAATTCGGCACACTTAGTAAAGGAATTTCTATTTAAGGATAACCAGCCTATTAACTACGACCTAAAACACCAACCCCGCAGTCAAGACTTGCCAGATATTGCCGCATTGAATTTTGCTATAAACATCTTAAGAAAAGAAACAATGATTCAAAATAAAAATGTTGTAGGCAACAAACCTAATATTTATATAATTGACGAAGTTGAAGCAACCGATATTGATAACTTGATTGATTTTGAATTTGCGGAATTCATATATAATAAGAGAAAGAGCGAACAGCAATAAAAAAATAGCCATGGAGTATTTCAACTCCATGGCTATTTTTAAATCACTGCGGAGGGTCGAAGCCGAGGCTTATGAGTATTGCCTTGTCGACTTTGTGCATGGTATTTTCGTTGAGTTCGCCGATGCGCTCCTTTAAGCGGCGCTTATCGAGCGTGCGAATCTGTTCGAGCAGAATTACCGAATCTTTTACAAGCCCGTAGGCGCTTTTGGGCAGTTCTATATGGGTGGGCAGTTTTGCCTTGTTAATTTTGCTTGTGACCGCCGCCGCAATTATCGTGGGCGAATATTTGTTGCCCACGTCGTTTTGCACAATTAATACGGGGCGCACGCCCCCTTGCTCGCTGCCCACCACGGGCGACAGGTCGGCGTAGTAAAGTTCACCGCGCTTGACGTTCATATCAACCTCTTTTGAGCCATGAAACGGGCGGCGCGCCGCCCGCAGGCACAGGCAGCCTTTATTTTATTATATGTAACCGCCTGATTTTATTGTTGACATTCCGCCGTTTTTTATACGCCGTTTTATCACCCCTGGACGATAATATTTTTTACCGCGGCGGGAATTTTTGCAAGTACTTCGGCGGCGGTTACGCAATATTCCGAACACTCGCCCGCGGCGAGTTCCGAGGCGGCGCCGAGAATGTACGCCGCGCAAGCAGCGCCTTCAATCGGGGATAGTCCGCGGGCAACGCTGCCGCACATGAACCCCGCGAGCATATCGCCGCTGCCCGCCTTTGCAAGCGCCGAACAGCCGCGCGTGTTTATAACGGTATTCTGCCCGTCGGTGATAACGGTGCCCGCACTCTTTAAAACTACGGTAACGCCGTATTCTGCAGCAAACTGTTTTGCAACCGACACGGGATTTGCAAGTATTTCGGCAATACTCCTGCCCGAAATGCGCGAAAACTCCTTTACGTGCGGCGTTAAAACGACGCCGCATTTTTTATTTTTTAAAATTTCAACGCCGTACTGCGCGAGGCTGTTCAGCCCGTCGGCATCTATAATGAGCGTGCCGGAATATTCCTTTAAAAGGCTTTCGATATCGCCGTGGAGCGACTGCGACGCGCCGCAACCCATACCTATGGCAATCGCGCGGGATGATAAGTCGCGCTGGACGGAGAATACCGTCTGCGGATAGTTTGGCGCTATCGCCGCCTTTACCTCGTCGGGACACACCGCCTTTACGTACCCGCAGCCGCTTCTGAGCGCCGCGGCGACGGCGAGCACGGCCGAGCCTGTATACTGCCTGCTGCCGCAGATTAAAGTTGCCGTGCCGAACGTGCCCTTGTGGCTGTTGCGCGGGCGCGGAGGAAAGAGTTTTGCAATATCTTCGTCCCCGTACATGCAGGCGTAACCTCCTTCGTTGAGGCATATTCCTATGTCTTTTTTAACAACGGCGCCGCAGAGGTCGTAACCGTCGCCGAGAGCGAAGCCCGTTTTCAGCTCGCCTATAGTCACCGTTTTATCGGCGCGGACGGCGGTGCCGAGCTTTACCCCTCCGTCGCCCGACATTCCGCTCGGGATATCGGCGGAAATTACGTATGCCCCGCTTGCATTTATGGCGTTTATCACGTCGGCATATTCGCCCGTAACTTCACGCGAAAGACCTGTGCCAAAAATGCAGTCGACTATGATATCTCCGCCGATAGTTTGGGCATATGTGCCGCCGAATTCAGCTTTCTCACGCTCGCAGTCGGCAGAGAGCCTGCCGCCGCAGGCATACACAGCAGCGCGGAAACCGCGCTTTAAAAGCTCGCAGGCGCAAACGTAGCCGTCGCCGCCGTTGTTGCCCGAACCGCACACGACGAGAATTTCCGATTCCGCCGAGGCGACGGCCGCAACCTCGTCGGCGATTGAAAGGCCTGCGCGGCGCATGAGCTCTTCCGAGGGAATTTTGAGCGTATTGATAGTGTAATCGTCCGCCGCGCGCATCTGCGCGACCGAGAGCAATTTTTGCATAACACACCTTAAAATTATTTATTTTATCGCTGCGCGGCGGAAAACAGCCGCTTTACACGGACAGCCGCGTGGCTTTGCCTGCTTTACAGTATTAACGAAACTTCGGCGGAGCTTACGCCGAACACTCCCTCCGCCCCGCGGCAAACGAGCTTACCGTCGGGCGAGACGTCGAGGGCGGTCGCCCGTTCCTCCCCGCCGCTCCGCCTTAAAATTATGTCTTTACCGAGCCAGTTTATGTACGACTTGTATTCCTCTACGGAGTACTCCCGCCGAATATTTTTCAGCAGCCTTTTAAACACGCTTTCAACTTCGCACTCCGCCCCAAGTTCACGCCGCATGCTCGTAGCGATGCCATATAGTTCCGCGGGCAGGGTGTTGTTTATATTTATGCCGATTCCCACAATTGACCGCGATATATGCCCGAACGAAAGCGTATTTTCAATGAGCGTGCCGCTTATTTTAAGCCCGTTTACGAGCACGTCGTTCGCCCAGCGTATCACGGGATTGAGCCCGAACGACGAGAGGGTTTTGCACACAGCCGTGCAGGCGTTTACCATTATTTTAAACGCATTTTCCGCAGGAAAATCGCCGTATTCGCGCTGAAAGGAGACGTACAGTCCGCCGCTCTCCGAAGAAAAGCTGCGCCCCTTCGTTCCGCGCCCGCCCGTCTGTCTTTTTGCCACCGTAACGACGTCGCCGCGGATATTTTCGCGCTTTAAAAATTCGTTGGTGCTGTCGACCTCGTCAAGACGGATAATCTTCATCGCCGTCCTCCGAAACGTCCACGGCGCGGCGGGCGGAGTCGTAGCCGTAGCCCCTCGAAACGAGGTATTTTACCGCCTTGTACAAATTTTCTTTCGTGCGCTCCTTGCCGCGCAGATACTTTGCCGCGAGCTGTTTTGCGCCGCCGTCGTCCTCCTCCACCTCCGAAAGGGCGCGCTCTATCGCCGCGCGCGAGGCACCGCGCTTTATAAGGTCTGCCTCGATGAGGCGCTTGCCGCGCCCGCTCACGCCCGAGATATACGCCTTGCAATAGGCGTAGTCGTCGAGAAAGCCGTAGTATTGCATGCGCTCCACGACATAGTCGCACACGGCGGCGGTGTAGCCCTTTTTATCGAGAAAGTCCCTTATCTGCCTCTCTGTTTTCATTGAAGCAGAGATATGCGTGAGCGCCTTGTCGAGCGCGGTATTTTTATCCGTTTCGAGCTGAATCTCGTCTAAAAGGCTCTTTTCGACGTGCATGCCCGCTTTGAGGCGGTATTTTATTGCCGCTTCGAGCGTAAGCCCGCAGTAAAACCTGCCGTCTATAAAGATGCTGCACCTGTTTTTATCCTTTTTTTGCGGTTCAATGGAAGTAATCTCAGCCAAATCGTCCTCCGAAGGCGCGAATATGCGGCGCATGCCGGAGGCATACCAAAAAATACGGGCCGCAAGGCGCCTTTATCAGTGCCATTTTAACACAAGACGCGATTTTTTGTCAATCGGCGTTTGACATTGCAAAAGCGCAGTTGTATAATTATGAGTAATAAAATATTTATTATAGCGAGGTGCGTAAAATGAGCGCAAATCTTGACTGGGGAAGCCTCGGCTTCGGATATATAAAAACACCCTACCGCTACGTAAGCGAGTTTAAGGACGGAAAGTGGGACGAAGGCCGCCTTACGGGCGACGATAAGGTAGTGCTTTCGGAATGCGCGGGTGTGTTACAGTACGCGCAGACCTGCTTTGAAGGACTTAAAGCATACACCACCGCCGACGGAAAGATTGTTACCTTCCGCCCCGATTTAAACGCAGAGAGAATGGAAAATTCGGCGGCGAGGCTGGAAATGCCCGTGTTCCCCAAGGAGAGGTTTTTAGACGCGGTAGACAAAGTAGTTGCCGCAAACCGCGACTACGTTCCCCCTTACGGCAGCGGCGCGACCCTCTATATAAGACCGTATATGTTCGGCTCTTCGGAGGTTATAGGTGTAAAGCCCGCAAAGGACTATCAGTTCAGAATGTTCGCAACTCCCGTAGGGCCCTATTTCAAAGAGGGCGTGCGCCCCATAGTTATACGCGTTTCCGACTTCGACCGCGCAGCTCCCCGCGGAACGGGACACATAAAGGCGGGGCTCAACTATGCGATGAGTCTGCACGCCATCGTCGACGCGCACAACAACGGGTTTGAGGAGAATATGTACCTCGACCCCGCCACGCGCACTTTTGTTGAAGAGACGGGCGGCGCAAACTTCATCTTCGTGACAAAGGACGGCACGGTGGTAACCCCCCTCTCCGACTCCATTCTGCCCTCGATAACGAGGCGCTCTATTTGCTATGTTGCAGAACACTACTTAGGACTGAAAGTGGAGCACAGACAGGTAAAATTTGAGGAAGTAAAAGACTTTGCCGAATGCGGACTGTGCGGCACGGCGGCGGTAATTTCGCCCGTAGGCAAGATATTCGACCACGGCAAAGAAATCGACCTGCCCTCCGGCATGGAAAAGATGGGCCCCGTAACCCGGAAGCTGTACGATACTCTGACAGGCATTCAGATGGGCACTATAGAGGCGCCCGCAGGCTGGATTAGAGAGATAAAATAATTTTACGTTAATAGCTGATTCTTAAGGCGCGGCAACTTAAAAAGAAGTTGCCGCGCCGTTTAAATAGGGGGAAATATGTGCTTTTACCTGAAAAGCCGCTGGCGCCCTGAAGGCAGAAAGCTGGTATATTACGGCATGCGCTACGGCAAAAATCTGAATAAAAACGTTATAAAACTGAGCGCAAGGCAGGCCGAGATTATAAACAAATTACCAATTAAACTTGATAAATTACAGTATAAAGCAGTAAGAAAACTTGTTAAACAGGGCATTATAACCAAAAATCCGCCAATAAAAATCCCCACCTCTTTTGCGGAGGCGCGCTTTTGCACAAGCTGTCCCGCCAACGACTTTATGATTCCCGGGCTGGAATTCGGCAAAGACGGGCTTTGCCCTATATGCGCGGCAAAAAAGCAGACGGAAGAGTTAAAGAGCGTAGTGCCGATTGCGACTGACATGCCGAAGGCGAAAAAATCGAGGTTCGACGTAGCAGTATTTTATACGGGCGGAAAGGACTCTACATATCTTTTGTACTACCTCTCCAAAGTAAGGGGGCTGAAAGTGCTGGCGCTGACGTGGCTTATACCGTTTGCCTCCGACAGCGCGATAAAGAGCATAGAAAATGCGCGGAAGTTTTTGCCCAACGTGGAATTTATGACGCGCGCCGTTGCCGACTGCGACCTGAAAAAAATTTACCGCAGGCTTTACAGCTTAAACGAAAACACGTGCGCCTGCCCCTCCCTTGCGTACGCACTGTTCTACCCCACCCTCGTCGAGGAGCGCGTGCCGTACTTTGTTGCAGGCAACGAACCGGCGCAGATGGCAGGACTGTACTTCAACGGAATGGCGCCGAAAATCGCGTATAAATTTGCCGACAGCAAAATACTCAATTTTTTTGTAAACCTCGGCCGCGTACTCACCCTGCACCCGCCGCTGCGGCGCGGGCAGTTCCACTCACTCACAACGATGAACCAGCTCGCGTTCGGCACGAATAGACTCGTAAAACTTTTCGGATACAGAAACGAGCTTGTGGAGAACGTGACGACTGCCCTGCACGAGGTGCCCGAAATCGTCATGCCGCTCAGACGCGCGGTGAGGCGCTCTTCGCGCACGGGAAATATACCCGCGTTCGTGCAGGTCGACTTCGACAGGATAAGCGGCGGAAAGTACGACTGGAGAAAAGTTAAAGACCTGATTGCACGCGAATGCGGCTGGGTGGCGCCCGAGGAGGGCGACAAGGGTCTGCACACAAGCTGCAAGATTGAAAAGTGCAAGGAATACTCACAGTTTATAAGATTTTACAAAATGCGCAGCCGAATGATTCCGTTCAGCGCGATAGAGATGAGCATTGCGGGACAGGGAAAAAATCTCACGCGCGAAGAGGCGATTGCCGAAATCGAAAATTCGCTGGGCTTTTCACTTACCGAAGTCCCCGAATGCGGGATTATGAAGGACTATTTAAAATGAACGCCGTGCTGTATTTTTCGGGCACGGGCGGGAGCAAAAAAGTTGCCGAAAAGCTCGC
Source organism: Candidatus Coproplasma stercoravium (assembly GCA_018713165.1). GTDB lineage: Bacteria > Bacillota > Clostridia > Christensenellales > Borkfalkiaceae > Coproplasma > Coproplasma stercoravium. The sequence continues at coordinate 33,992 of DVFR01000001.1, forward strand.
GGCGCGGCTGGACATGCAGGCAACCGACATAATTGAACTGTACCGTTGCGGCGCACCGCTTGAATTTGAAAGAGTCGCGGTAGTTTTCCCCGTGTACAGCCAGGGCGTGCCGAGCGTTTTAAAGCCCGTTTTTAAAAAATTGCGCGCGGACTATGCCGCAATTATAGCAACTTACGGCAGAATGGGCGCAGGCAACGCGATATACGAGGCGGCTCGGCTTATAAACGCTGAAATATGCGCGGCGGCGTATATCCCCGCAAAGCACAGCTACATTGAGAATGACGATTTTGTCACGCCGGACGTACCCGAAGAGATTATAAACAAACTGCGCGAGCCGACGGAAATTTGCCTGCCGAGGAGAAAGAAATCGCCGTTCGCCTCTCTCGCGCCCGACCTTCGGAGCAGAATCGCCGTTAAGATTTTGCGCACAGTACAATGCAATAGTTGCGGCATATGCACGCACGAATGCCCGACAAACGCCATTAATGGCGGTAAAATTAACCAAAAGTGCATACGCTGTTTAAAATGCGTGCGCACGTGTCCGCAGGGCGCGCTTGAAGTTAAATATTCACGCGTTTTAAAACGGTACCTTAAAAGAAAAAAGACGGAAGAGACGATACTTTACACATAAAAACAGCGCCCGCAAAAGCGGGCGCTGTTTTTATATTGAGCGGCACATATGCCGCAATTAATCGGATAGCTCAAAAGCTATATTCTCATCTTTGAGCCATTTTTTGAACGCGCGGCGCGATTTGAACACAAGCGCCGACTTTGCGTTTGCAGCAAGCTGTCTGAATTTATTTCTGCGCTTGCGCGTGCGGCCTTCATGCAAAATCCACCACGCAAATTCAAAGTCGAACTTTTCGCCGCACGGAAGGTCGGGGCGAGGGCGCCCCTTATACCTTTTATAGCGCGACCAGCACTTTTTAAAGCAGTAAAAGCGGTTGAACAACAGGAGAATAAACAAATCGCAGCCGGAAAAACGCGCGGGGCTTACAACAGTATAGTTGCCGTCTATCACCCAGCTTTCGTTTTCGGAAAGAAACTTATTTACTATCTCAGTCTTTTGCTCATCGCTCCTGTACTGCCAGTCGCCATACCAGTTTACGCTGTCCATGTGCAGCACGGGGATATTAAATTTTTTGCCGAGCGCGCGGGCGAGCGTTGATTTGCCGCTGCCCGAATAGCCGCATATCTGAATTTTCATGATTATGTCCCCGAATGCAATTCACCCGCATATATGCCGCAACGAACGGCATTACAGCTTAAAGCCGCACACAAATTCGCGCAATTTTTCTATCCTTATCCTGCCGTTCAGTCTGTCGAAAATCGCCGCGTTGAAACTCTCTGCCAGCTCCTTTTTTACGGCGACGGTAAAAGTCACGTCGGAGGAATACGAAATATCTTTCACCTCGCAGTCGCTTTGCGAAAAACAGCGGTTTAAAATATCCACGCTGCCGTAGTCGACGGTGTATGCGCTCTCCTCACAGGGAAGATACATAAGTTTTTCCGCCCCGTCAAGATTTTCAGCCGCGCTGCCAGAATAGGCGCGAACCAAGCCTCCCGCTCCCAGCTTTATGCCGCCGAAGTAGCGCGTTACAACGACCGCCGTGCAATACAGCTTTTTATTTTTTATAACTTCCAGAATGGGCATGCCGGCCGTGCCGCCGGGCTCGCCGTCGTCGGAAAAGCGGGGCGCGTTGCCCGTTGAATCGGCTATATATGCGTAGCAATTATGGGTCGCGTCCTTAAACTTTGAGGAAATGCGGGCGATAAAGGCGCGCGCCTCCTCCTCGCACTCCACGTGCGCCGAAGTTGTGATAAAGCGGGAACGCTCTATCACCTTTTCAGAGCTATGCTCCCCGCCTACCGAAAGATATCCCATAAGCAAGTTTCAAAATTAATAATGACGAAAAACGGCAAGGCGGAATTTACTTTCGCCGTCAATCCGTTTTACGACATTACTATAAACCTCACGGAAAAAGATTTTGCCGAAGGCAAAAGATTTTTCGTGAACATCTTAATTAAGTATTACCTTTATGTGCTGTTTTTTGCCCTTGTGAATGACGTCGCCGCTGTTTACGGGCGCGTTGATATCGGTGACCTTATTTTCGCCGATAGATACGCCGCCCTGCTGGATAAGCCTCCTCGCCTCGCCGTTGGAGGAACACAGTTTTGCCGCAACGAGCACGGGGATAATCGTGGGCACCTCCACCGAAATTTCCACTTCGGGAAGTTCGCCGCCTCCGCCGAACGCCGCTTTCGCCTGCGCCATGGCCTTTTGCGCCTTCTCCTCGCCGTGCACGAGTTTGGTAAGTTCGAAGGCGAGAATTTCCTTCTTTTCGTTTATGCGGCTATCGTCCCACTCCTCCATCTCGGCAATCTTGTCGAGCGGAATGAACGTGAGCATCTTTATGCACTTCATAACGTCGGCGTCGTCGATATTGCGCCAGTACTGGTAGAATTCGTAGGGCGTGGTCTTGTTTTCGTCGAGCCATACGGCGCCCTTTGCCGTTTTGCCCATCTTTTTGCCCTCGCTGTTGAGTAGCAGGGTTATAGTCATGGCGTATGCGTCTTTGCCCGTCTTTTTGCGGATGAGCTCGGTTCCCGCGAGCATATTGCTCCACTGGTCGTCGCCGCCGAACTGCATGTTACAGCCGTAGTGCTCGTTTAAGTACCAGAAGTCGTACGCCTGCATTATCATATAGTTGAACTCCAGAAACGAGAGTCCCTTTTCCATGCGCTGTTTGTAGCACTCGGCGCGCAGCATGTTGTTTACAGTAAAGCATGCGCCTACATCGCGCAGGAGGTCGACGTAGTTGAGCTTTAAGAGCCAGTCGGCGTTGTTCACCATAACCGCCTTGCCCTCGCCGAACTCGATGAAGCGCTCCATCTGCTTTTTGAAGCACTCGCAGTTGTGGTTTATCACCTCGTCGGTCATCATGGTGCGCATGTCCGTCCTGCCCGAAGGGTCGCCTATGTGACCCGTGCCGCCACCGACTAAAACTACCGGCTTGTTGCCCGCCATCTGCAACCTCTTCATAAGGCAGAGCGCCATGAAGTGGCCGACGTGCAGACTGTCGGCCGTGGGGTCGAAACCTATATAAAAGCGGGCGCCGCCGCCGTTTATCAGCTCGCGAATTTCCTCTTCGTCGGTAACCTGGGCAATCAGCCCGCGCGCCTTCAATTCTTCGTAAATACCCATAAAACTTTTCCTTCCTTAAAACTATCGTGATTATTTTAGCACAAAGCGCGGCAAAAAAGCAATAAAAAAGCGGCTTGCACGCAGGCAAACCGCATTTTATGGTGCGAAAATTATTTTAAAGCGCACAAAAAACGATTCCCACGGCAAAACTTCGCATTATCCCATGCGATAATACGAGTAGCCGAAGAATATTGCGTTTCGTAAAATTTACGCTTCATACTAAAAGTATAGCATGGACAAACGGCGCGTGTCAAGCCTGTTGTCATACCGACTGTCATTTTTATTAGCGGCGGCGCGAAATTCTTTCGCGCCGCCGCATACTGCAGTATTTCATATTTTTTCAGTCGGTGAAAAAATCTTCCTTTTTCAGTTTAAATTCACGAAAATCCCCGCCTTGCGCGGCGGGAATTTTCCGTGACTTCCAGAAACCAGGTTTCTCTGGCGGCATAGCTGTTGCCCCCATTTATAGAAATGCCGCCATTCACTTCCGGTGTGCTCGCTTGCGCGACATATTGAGTCCTGCTGCGGCGGGAAACCCGCCTTGCGACGTTATTTATTTCAGTTCAGTCGGTGAAAAAATCTTCCTTTTTCAGTTTTTTGCGCGCCTTTTCGATGGCGCGCTTTTCTATGCGCGATATGTATGAGCGCGATATGCCCAGCTTTTTTGCAACCTCGCGCTGTGGCTCGGGATTGTCGTCCAAAAGTCCGTAGCGCATGGAGATGATAGCAAACTCCCTTTCGGTTAAAATTTCGCCGAGAAGCTTTACAAACTTTTCCCTCTGGATAGACTTCTCCACCTGCGCGAACACGCTCTCCTCCTTTTCGGAGAGAAGGTCGATGAGGGTGAGCTCGTTGCCGTCTTTGTCGACGCCTACGGGTTCGGAGAGCGAAAGATTGTTTTTGTGTTTTTTGCCCGTGCGGATAAGCATTAAAATTTCGTTCTCTATGCAGCGGGCGGTGTACGTTGCGAGCTGGGTGCCCTTGCCCTCTTTGTATGTGTTTATCGCCTTGATAAGCCCTATCGAGCCGACGGAGATAAGGTCGTCTGCCTCCGCCGCACCGCTGTATTTTTTGGCTATGTGCGCAACCAGGCGCATGTTGTGTTTTATTAGAATATTTTTCGCCTCGTTATCACCCGCGCGGGCGGCTTCGAGATACTTTTTCTCCTCCTCGGGCGAAAGAGGTTTGGGAAAGGAGCCCTTGCCCTGCACGAGCCCTGTGAAGAGAAAAATTTTGCCGAACAGCAAACTTAAAAAATCAAAAAACATAAGCCCTCCTGCTTTTTATTTACAGAAAATAGCTTATGTTTTTAACAGTTTGTACTATGCTGAGATTGCAAGTTTAAATACGGCACAATCCCTCAGTCTTGCTCCCGCAATCCAGCTCCCTTTACGCAAGGGAGCCGAAATAATGATAAGATTTCTCCGTGCGGGCTAACGCCCTTAGTCGAAATGACACAATAATAAATGCCGCGAAGTTTAGCACGACGCTCGTGCGATTAAAACTTCGCGGCATTTCAGATTAACTTTTACAGTATTTAAATTTTAAAATGACCTATGACGAAAAAACGCAAGGCGGAATTTACTTTCGCCGCTCAAGCGAAACAATTTGTCATGTAAGAGCACCCACGCAACGATAAAACCCCGCAGATGCGAGCAGAAATCCCACCGTCTCGCCTACGGCGAGCCACCTCCCTTAAAACAAGTGTTAAGGGAGGCAAGGGCTCACCGGAAGTGAATTCGCGCGACTATATACTTCGTGGGCTAAAACAAGTCGCGCGAAGAGACGAACATTGTAGTTCTTCAAACAGCGGACACCCGCTGTTTGTACAATGTGAGATGAGCGATGGCAAATCAAAGCACGAGCGGTGACCGAGCGCGGCGGTTTATACACAGCATGCCGCGCGAGACCTTAGTTTCTCAAACTCACGAAAAATGCCGAGCACGGTCTGCTCGGCATTTTTGTGAACTTTATTCTAATTCGAAGGCGCCCGTATACAACTGATAATACACGCCCTTCTGAGCTATGAGCTGGTCGTGCGTGCCGCGCTCGATAATTCTGCCGTGGTCGAGCACCATTATCGCATGGCTGTTGCGTACCGTTGAGAGCCTGTGCGCGATTACGAATACCGTACGTCCCTCCATCAGTTTATCCATACCCTGTTCTATCAGCTTTTCGGTACGGGTATCTATCGACGAGGTCGCCTCGTCGAGAATGAGCACGGGGCACTCGGAAACCATAGCGCGCGCTATGGCGAGCAGCTGGCGCTGGCCCTGCGAGAGGTTGCCGCCGTCGCCCTTTATCATGGTGTTGTAGCCCTCGGGAAGATGCGAGATGAAGTAATCTGCATTCGCGAGCTTTGCCGCGGCTATGCACTCCTCGTCGGTGGCGTTGAGTCTGCCGTAGCGGATATTGTCCATTACCGTGCCCGTGAACAGGTGGGTATCCTGGAGCACTATGCCGAGGGAGCGGCGCAAGTCGTCCTTGTTTATGCTCTTTATGTCGAGTCCGTCATAGGTTATAGAGCCCGACTGGATATCGTAAAAGCGGTTTATGAGGTTGGTAATCGTCGTTTTGCCTGCGCCCGTCGCGCCGACGAAGGCAATTTTCTGGCCGGGTTTTGCGTAGAGAGATATATCCTTTAAAATTATTTTTTCCTGCGTATATCCGAAGATTACGTCTTTGAAGCGGATATCGCCGCGGAGAGGAATGTATGTAAACGAGCCGTCTGCCTCGGGCTTCTTCCAGCTCCACTTTTCGATTCCGCCCTCGCCGTAAACGAGAGTGATATCGCCGCCCTTGTCTTCGTGAGGGGTATCGAAAATTTCAAATATGCGCTCCGCGCCCGCAAGGCCCATTACGATTGCGTTGAACTGCTGGGTAACCTGCTGCACGGGCTGGTTGAACGAGCGGATAAGCGTTAAGAAAGATACGAGCACGCCGACGTCGCCCGCGCTGAACGCGCCCGTTCCGTCGCCGAACGCCACGCTGTAGAGCGAGAGAGCGCCGATGCTGTGCGTCGCGAAGAATGCCGCGCCCACTATGGCGACAACGACATATTGGAAATAGCTTAAAATGTTCGACATGGGGCCGAGCATGTTGGTGAGCTGGTTGGCCCTCGTGCCGCTTATTCTGAGCTCTTCGTTTATCGCCTTGAAATTTTCCCTCGCCTTGTTCTCGTGGCAGAATACCTTTATTACCTTCTGCCCCTCCATCATCTCCTCGACATAGCCGTTGACCTTGCCGATGGAGACCTGCTGTTTTAAGAACTGGCGGGAAGATTCGCTGCCTATTACCTTGATGCACACGATGTTTATGCTCAGTATCACGAGCATGACGAGCGTTAAAGAGAAGCTCATGAAAATCATGCACAAAAGCACGACGACTATCGTTACGACAGCCGAAATCATCTGGGGCACGGACTGCGAGAGCATCTGGCGGAGGGTATCGACGTCGTTGGTGTAGCGGCTCATAAGTTCGCCGTGGGTGTGCGTGTCGAAGTATCTCAAAGGCAGATACTGCATGTTTATGAACATATCGTCGCGCATGCGTTTCAATGCGCCCTGCGCAATATACATCATGAGCCTGTTATACGAGAAAGTGCTCACAACGCCCACGACGTATACGCACGCGACGGCGATTATCCACGTTATGAGAAGCGTCATTTCCGCCTCTCCGCGCGCAATGCTTTCGATTGCGCTTATGACGAACGTGAGCATGAACGAACCTACCGCGCCCGCAGCCGACGAGAGCACGATGAGTATGACGAGCATGACGGCGGCAAATTTGTTGCGGAAAGCATAACTTAAAACGCGCTTTAACACCTTTATGGGATTTTCGGGCCCCGAGCCTTTGATTTTGGCTACCCTTTGCCCGTGTTCGGTGCCGTGCTGCTGCACGCGTCTTTTCATATCAGAATCGAGGTTTTCGTACTGTTCTTTTACCGAAGGTTCTTTAATCTTTTTAGCCATTCTGTTCACCTCCGTCCTCTTCCTCTGCCTTGCCCTTTACCTGGGAAAGGTAAACTTCCTGATAAATCCCGTTATTTCTGAGCAGCTCTTCGTGAGTGCCTACGCCGACAATTTTGCCCTCGTCGAGCACGACTATCCTGTCGGCATCCTCGACGGACGCGACGCGCTGGGCGATTATAATCTTGGTGACTTCGGGCGCGTGGGTGCGCAGCGCCTGGCGAATCATCGCGTCGGTTTTAGTATCTACCGCCGAAGTCGAGTCGTCGAAGATTATTACCTTGGGTTTGCGAAGGAGGGCGCGCGCTATGCACAGCCTCTGCTTCTGTCCGCCGGAGACGTTTACGCCGCCCTGGCCGAGGTCGTAGTTATATCCGCCGGGGAGCTGTTTGATAAACTCATCTGCGCACGCCTGCCGGCACGCTTCCTCTATCTCCTCCTGCGTGGCGTTTTCGTCGCCCCAGCGCAGGTTTTCTATTACAGAGCCGGAGAAGAGCACGTTTTTCTGCAAGACCATGGCGACCTTTGAACGGAGAGTGTCGAGGTTGTAGTCCCTTACGTCTACCCCGCCTACTTCCACAGAGCCCGCCGCCACGTCGTACAGGCGGGGAATGAGGGAGACGAGCGAAGATTTGCCCGAACCGGTCGCACCGATGATGCCTATCGTTTCGCCCGATTTGATGTGCAGGTCTATGCCCTCGAGCACGGTTACGTCGGCCTTTTGCAGATACGACATCGAAACGTTGTTGAAGTCGATGCTGCCGTCCTTAACCTCGAATACGGGCTGCCTGGGCTTGGGAAGGGTGGTCTTTTCTTCAAGCACTTCTGCAATACGGTCCATGGAGCCCTTGGAGAGCGAAATGTATTGCAGGCACATCGCGACGAGCATTACCGCGGTGAGAATCTGGGTCATATACTGCAACAGCGACGTTAAATCGCCCGTGGAGAGGCCGCCGAAAATAAGGTTGCCGTTTTCGACGGTACTCGAACCGATGAGCATATCGCCGCCCACAAGGAGCAGCAGAATCATGGCGACGTAGATAACGCACTGCACTACGGGGGTGAGATAGTTAAGCAGCTTTTCCGCCTTTACGGAATAGTTGTAAACATCCTGCGTTGCCTTTTGCATTTTATCCATTTCGTGCTGTTCGCGCACATACGACTTAACCACCCTTATTGCCGTAAGGTCTTCCTGGACGACGCGGTTGAGGTTATCGTATTTTTTGAACATTATGCGGAAGGGCGACGCAACCTTTACCATGATGAATGCCACGATTATTCCGAGCACGACCGCCGCGGCGATGAATATGCCGCCTATCGTGGGCGAGATTATGAACGACATCACCGTAGCCATGATAAAAAGTATCGGCGCGCGCACGAGCATTCGGATACACATCTGGTAGGCAAGCTGAACGTTGCTCACGTCGGTAGTGATACGCGTGATGAGGCTCGCCGTCGAAAAATTGTCGATATTGGCGAAGGAATATGTCTGTATATTGTCGTACATGTCGTAGCGAAGGTTTGCGGCAAAGCCGGCGGAGGCTTTCGACGCAAGGCGTCCGCCCATTATGCCGCAGTACAGCGCAAACGCGGCGCATGCAAGCATCGCAATGCCGTACCATACTATGTACAAACTGAATTCGCCCGTCCGTTCCATAACGTATATCTCGTCGATGAGATACTTCATTAAAAACGGGATGACTATTTCCATAGCGGCTTCGCCAATCATGACGAGAGGGGTGAGAATGGACACGGTTTTGTATTGCTTGACGCTTTTTAGAAGTGTTTTAACCATTCAAATAACTCCTGTTTTTACTCCTTTTTATTTTTTTATGTGCACGCGCGCGAAAAACAAGTCCGCGCACGTTTCAGCCTTTTTTCAGCCGTTGATGTGGTTGAAAATTTTTATGAGAAGAGCTTTGAACTGCTCCTGCTCCTCCTCTGTGAGCGCGTCCTGGATTATGGCGTCGCACTTATCCATAAGCTCGCGGTTGCGCTTGCACAGCTCCTCGCCCTTTTCGGTGAGTTCAATAAATTTAGTCCTCGCGTCGCCCTCGGCAAAATTGCGCGTTATATACCCGCACGAAGTGAGGTTCGCAAGCATGGTAGATACCGACGAAGGGCGCAGGTTGAGCTCGTGCTCTACGTCGCGCTGGCACACCTTTTTATCCTGCATGGCGCTTCTGTGCACAAAGACGAGCGTTTGAAGCTGCGCGCCCGATATGCCGAAAGAGGAGAGACTTTCGCTGTTGCGCCTCTCCATCTCCCTGTTTACATAGCACATTAAACCGAAAAGCCTTCTGTTTTCCAAAGAGCTGCCTTCCCGTAAAATAAATATTGTCCCCCGACAATTCAGAACTGCAATTAAAAAATAGTTAGACAGCGAACTGTTTGAGAACGAAATTATTTTATATTACACGGGCACGCGATGTCAAGCAAATGAAAAAATATTTTTTTAATCGCGGAAAAAATGTTAAATTGTGCAATAAAAATGTTACAAGTTGCATCATACATCCCGCACCGCGCCTTTACGGCACATAAACGGCGCGGCAGAAAGGGAACCGCGGACCGCAAAGAAAAAAAGATTGAAAAAGATAAATTTTTCGGTGTAAATTTGCTTGCCAAGGCGTGCGGCGTATGATATAATCACACCGTTAAAAATTTGCGGCCTTGTGGTCAAGCGGTTAAGACGGAGCCCTCTCAAGGCTCAATCCCGGGTTCGATTCCCGGCAAGGTCACCAAATGGTAACTATCCGAACACCACTATCACAGAACAGTGGGTTCGGGTAGTTTTTTTATTGCCGCCAAAGGAATAACTCTCCGAATTTTTTGCCTCTTCGTTGTGGCTATCGTAGCACAGTTCTCGCGGAAGTCAACGGGAAAAATTATCGCTGAAAAATTGAATAGCTCTATACACGGAAAGCCGAGCAGGTCAATTCGACCTGCTCGGCTTTTTTGCGTTTAGTTAAGTTTCCGCTATCAGTATGCAATAATTTTGTCCTGCTTCGTTGACTTCCGATTTGCCTCTTTTGAATGAATAAGAGTTTATCTCGCCCAATGCTCCTGTCGCCCCTGCCGAAAGGCAAAAATAAAATTCGGAGGTAAAACTCTATGAAAACCAAAGTTTCCAATTTCATCGAGTTCAGAGCGTATTATCTCTCTGAATTTGAACTGTACGATGGCGAGGCGTTCATCACCTTCAATATCGTCGGCATCGACCTTGACCGTAATGAAGTGCAAGTTGCCGTAACGGACAGAGGCAGAATCAGCGTTGTAACGTATGACCTCTTGAAGGATAAAAACGGCAGACTTTATTTCGAGTACGGCGTCATGTTCGAGCGCGTATATCTGGACGAGTTCGAGGAGGCAGCGTAATGAAACTCACTCTTGCCAACATCAAAGAACTCAAGCGCAAGTCGGACAGCCCGCTTACAAAGCGTGTGTGCAACTACGTCATTGACCGCTGGAGCGATTACAGCGATAAAAAAGGTATCTTCACCGACGTATTGCACTATGGCTGTCAATCGGGCGTCGTCGGCGAACTCATATACTATTCGGACACGGTGCGTTTCTACAAGCAGTACCGCCAAGAGATCAATGCGCTGCTGTACGAAACCATGAACGGCACGGGGCTTTATGCGCCTTCCGACCTGTTCGGCGACAAGTGGGACAAAGAAGATCCCCTCGCGCAGGACGACATCAATCAAAATCTGCTGGCGTGGTTCGGCTTTGAAGAAACACTCCGCAATATCGGTTACAACTTTGAAACATTAGAAAATTGCATTTAAGGAGAAAATCACTATGAAAAACAAGAACATTGCGAAAAAGGAAAAGGCTATCGAGCTTCTGAAAGAGATGGATATTTACACCCCGTACATAAAAGGCTTTGAAGAGAAAGGCATGGTATGTTTCTTTGAGAATTACGGCGGCTTTTGGATCGACCAAGAGCCTGAACTCTATGCCAAGATGAAAGAGCTGGAAAAGAAGCATAATTGCCTTGTATATGCCGTAACGCACGAATATACCGAGTTCGGCGAGTGCTATTCCTTCTTGATTGTAACGGACTATAAGTCGGAATGGAAAACGCTCATGTGGAGCGAAGGCAATAAACATTCGGCGTTCGCCTATGTCTGGAACAAAGACGACGATTGGTGCAGCGAGTTCGGCAGCGTCATGGTGCGCAGTTTCGGCGGCGGTATCAAGAGAATTGCATAACAAGGAGGAACAACAATGAACAATTACGCTTACAAAACAATGGCACACATCAATTCCCTGAAAGGAGAGATGGACGAGATAACCGTACTCAAAAAGGTCGGTGAGAACGACTATATCGTGGATTACAAGGGCGTGAAGTGTCACGCTCTTTTTAATTGGTTCGTCTGTCAGTTTTATGCGGACGACGTTTACAGGCTTATCAAGGAGGATGAATACGATGGCTAAAATCGAAGAACTCAAAAAGTATCTTACCCACGAATTTTCGTCGGGCAGTTACACCGGCGAAGATTACAGAACGTTTCAGACGAAGTACATCAACCACCTGAAAGCGATGTGCCGCGAAAACCATTGGCAACTCGTCAATGTCGGGCGTAATCACTATTGCTTTTCAGCGTTTATCAAGAGCGCGGAAAACAAGTGTATCTACATTTCCATATCCGACGTGCGGTATTTCACGAACGAATGGTACGGACATATCCTCATACGAACGGCGAAAGACGAACAGGACTATCGCGGCGGGTTCAATCATTATACGACGCTGGAAGCCCTGCCCGCGAAAGCCGCCGAGCTTTTGGACGACCTGCCATTTTAAGGGGAAAACAGATATGAAATCCATCATTGAACAGCTCTGCAAAGGCGAAGTCGGATACGTAAGCCTGAAACTTCCCAAAGACAGGCTGGAAAAAGAAATGTCCTATTACGACAAAATCAAGGCGCTCATGACGGGCGAAAACACCGTTTTCTTTGACGAGTACGCAGATACCGTTGCGCTCAACTATGAGTTCCTGATTTTAAGAGCATATACGCTTGCCTTCAAGACGGGCTTCTTGCTCGGCTTGGAGATGGCAGACACGGAGGAATTATGAAACTTAATTTAGATGCGAAAACGAATGAAGAACGCAAAGTCAAAGCCTACTTGGAGGCGAACGCCTTCGAGGCGCTTGCTGGGAAGATCAATAATGGCGTGCGCATCCAAAAGGGCGGCAGAACGCTTATCAACAGAAAGACGCTGGCGGGCTTTATGAAATATGCCTGTGACGAGGCGAAAAAGCAAGCGGAGAAAGGCGCGCAGTCCGCCTGTATCGACGATGCCGTTGTATATGGCTGGGCTGTGCATTACTTCGAGGAAGATTCCATCGAAGGCACGCTCTACAACGAGGACGGCACGGAACACAAGGCACCCGTGCCCAAAGTCACGGCAAAGGCGCCGACGGTGAAAGCCGCTCCGCCCAAACCGCAGCCGAAGCCGCAAATGTCGATGTTCGACCTGTTGGACGCAAACCCCGAAGAGCCTGCCGCCGAAGAACCGGACGATGAACCTACGGACGAAGACTATGCCGAAGCTGCCGAACAACTTGACGAAGAAGAAAAAGCGAAACCGCCTAAACGGACGGTCTCTCCCATGTACCAAAAATATTTGGACATACAGGAAAAATACCCGCACGCCGTTGTCGCCATGCGCTTGGGCGACTTCTATGAAGTGTTCGGCAAGAACGCGGAATTACTTGCTAACGAACTACCCCTCACCCTTACGGGGCGGGACTGCGGGCTTGAAAGCCGCGTGCCGATGATCGGTTTTCCGTACCATACTGCGGAGATGTACTTCGGCAAAATCCTGAGCAACGGACATACGCTCGTCGTCATGGAAAACGACGATGAAGTACGCGAACTGCCTGCCGAACAAAACGTCGATCTTGAAACGGGCGAAATACTCTCCGAAGAAGAGATGCGCGAATTTGATGGCGACGTCGATGAACCCGACATTGCGGACGATGAGCCGGATATTTCCGCTTTCGATACGGAAGCGCTTGCCGCGCTGGACGAACTGCTCGGCAACGAAATAACATTGAGGTGATAAAAATGACAGAGAAAGACATCAGACCTATTCCCAACTACATAATGAAAGAGATATACAAACGGGATATGAAATCAGAACCGTGGCAGACAAGCATGGTGCGCTATTACGCCTACCTGACCGTATGGAAAAAGGAACTTATAAAAGTTACCGTTGCCGTTTCAACGATTAAAGGCAAACAATGGGCTTGCAAGCAAGTCGCCGTACACGGCGTTCATTCTCCGAAATGCTATGTCCGCGATATGGAATATAACTACTTGGGACACGGCTTTAACGTCGGCTGGTACGCGGAAGAATTACAGTCGCGCCCCAAACAGTTTGAGGACGGCAAGTGGTATCCCGCCGATACGAGATATTACGATCCCTATGCCACGCTCATCAA
>DVFR01000031.1 GCA_018713165.1 Candidatus Coproplasma stercoravium
GCAAACGCATATGTCAAAGCGTTTGCGGTGACCGTGCGAGCGAAGTGCTGCTCTGCCGAGGTTCCCGAAGGGAAACGGCAGATGCGGTAGGCAATAACCTTATTGCCGCCAAGACACCCTGCTTGCGCACGTTATTTATTTTTTAAACTGATAATGCCGAAGGACGGTAGCCCGAATTTGGTTCGGGCTTTAAGCCGGACTACGACGATATAAATCTCACGGCGGAAGATTTTGCCGCAGGCAAAAGATTTCGCGTGAACATATTATAAGGAGAATATAAAACGACAATGGGCAAACTACTTTGTAATTTTGCCGTCGGCGAGAGCGGAAGGGTAAAATCCGTGCTCGGCGAAGGCAGGGTCAGAAGAAGGCTTTTCGATATGGGCGTCACCCCGGGTGCGGACGTGACTCTCGTAAAAAAAGCTCCACTCGGCGACCCGCTCGAAGTTACTATCCGCGGCTATCAGCTCACGCTGAGAAAGACCGAGGCGCAGTGTGTTGAAACGGAGGCGGCAAAATGAGAACTTTCGCACTCGCAGGCAACCCCAACTGCGGCAAAACCACGCTGTTCAACGCGCTCACAGGCTCCACGGCGCACGTCGGCAACTGGCCGGGCGTTACGGTGGATAAGAGGGAGGGCGTGTATAAGGGCGGCGCCGAGCATGTTCAGATTGTCGACCTGCCCGGCATCTACTCTCTCTCGCCCTACACCCCCGAAGAGGTGATTGCGCGGAACTTCATCTTAAACGAACACCCCGACGGCATAATAAATATCGTCGACGCCACCAATCTGGAGCGCAACCTGTACCTCACCACCCAGCTTCTGGAGATGGACGTACCCGTGATAATCGCGCTCAACATGATGGACGCGGTGGGAAAGGCCGGCGACAGCATAGACGCGCCCACGCTTGAAAGGGCAATAGGCGTGCCCGTCGTGCCCATTTCGGCGCTCAAAGAGACGGGCATAAAGGAGCTTATGGAGCGCGCGGTCGCAATGCCCGCGCAACGCAGGGGCGAAACGGTGCTCCGCGCGGCGCTCGGCGAACCCATAGCCGAGGCGGAGGCATTCTATAAAAAGCAGGAGATAACCTCCCCCGTATTCCACGCCTTAAAACTTTTAGAGGGCGACGAGCTCGAAGCGGAGGGACGCGAGGCAAAGGCGCTCCTTGCCGATATAAGGCAGAAATACGGCGAAGATTTGGAGGCGACGATAGCCGACGAGAGGTATAAGTACATATCGGCAAACTTCTCCGCGGCAAAGAAAAAGGGCGCACTACCCGTCGTCGAAAAGAGGAGCAGGTTTTTCAGAAGCAGGCCTGCAAAACCCGTCGACCCCAATCTCACAAAGTCCGACCGTGCCGACAGGGTGCTCACGCATAAAATATGGGGCATTCCCATATTCATAGTAATACTTTTCTTCGTATTCCACCTCACTTTCTCTGAAAATCTGTTCTATCTGAACGGCTTTACCGAAAGTCAGGCGTGGATGCCCACGATGGAGGAGCTCGGCTACGGCGAAACGCTGGGCGATTCGGAGATATATTCCAACTTCGGGATAGCTCTGGCAGCGTGCTTCTACGACGGCGCCGTGTTCTCGCCGGGCGTGATTCTCACAAATTTACTTAACCTCGTGCTCAACTACATAACCTACGGCATAGGCTTAGGGGTAGAGGCGGCCGGCGCGGCAGACTGGGCGGCAAGCCTCGTAAACGACGGCATAGTCGGCGGCATTACGGCTGTTCTCGGCTTCCTTCCCCAGATACTCACGCTGTTCTTGTTCTTCTCCATACTCGAAGATACGGGTTATATGGCGCGCGTGGCGTTCATTCTCGACAGAATTTTCCGCCGTTTCGGCCTCTCCGGCAGGGCGTTCATGCCCATGATAATGGGCTTCGGATGCTCGCTGCCCGCCATGATAAACACGCGTACCCTCGCCGACGAAAAGGAGCGCACCGCAACGATAAGGGTAATTCCCTTCTTCTCCTGCGGCGCAAAGCTGCCCATTCTCACCGCCATTGCGGGCGGCATATGCGGCGTTTTCGGCTTCTCCAACGTCGACGTTATAACATACTCGATGTATCTCCTCGGCATAATAACAGCCATCGTTTCGGTGATTGTTATGCGCTCGACGACGATGCGCGGCGAAGTTCCCCCGTTTATCATGGAGCTCCCCGCGTACCACGTGCCGGGGCTTAGAAACCTTATGCTCCACCTGTGGGATAAAACCAAGCACTTCGTCAAAAAGGCGTTCACCATAATCTTCGCCTCCACGGTGCTTATCTGGTTCCTCCAATCCTTCACGTGGAACTGGACGTTCATCGGCGCCGACAGCATGCAGACGTCCATTCTCGCCTCCATAGGCCAGCTCATACAGCCGCTGTTCACGCCGCTCGGCTTCGGCTCGCAGCTCAACGAATACGGTTGGGTGTTTGCGGTTGCGGCAATCACCGGCCTCATCGCAAAGGAAAACGTAATCGCAACCTTCTCCGTTCTCGCGGCTATGTTCGTTTCGGGCTTCGAGGGAACCGAAGAGGGCGTGGAAGAGGCTATAGTGATGATTCAGAATACCGGCATCACCTGGCCCGCGCTCATAGCGTTCATCATGTTCAACATGACCACAATCCCCTGCTTCGCGGCGTGCGCCACCGCCAAGGCGGAGCTGCCCAAGGGTAAGTTCAAGTGGACGGTGCTCTTCTGGATTGTAACGAGCTACCTCGTCGGCGCACTCTGCTACACCGTGCTCTCGTGGTGGTGGACGCTGTTCATCTGGCTGGTTGTCGCGGCGGCGGCAGCGGCGCTTATAATCCTCAGAAACAAGGGTATACTGCAAGGGAATAAAACAAACCCGATTTAAAGCGGGGATATCACGGCACCAGCGGCGTTAAACCCCTTGAACGTGCCACCGGGCACGCCCTGCGGTTTTTGCCTTGCTTTTGCCGCAATCTGCCCGCTTTAAATTGCCTTGCACCTTTAAATAGCGCATTTTGCGGTGAATTTGCGTGATGACGAAGCAGCAATACTCTTGCGGTATTGCAATGAGGAAGAACGCCAAGGCATGCAAAAGACGCATTTAAAGGCGGGTTCGTATTAATCCCTTACAGTATAATAAAATTTCCCAAACTGCGCAGAAAGAGGGCGTAAAACAGACTGAAATCTGTGTGGTTAACACACTAAAAAACTGATTGATTGAGGCATGGTATGGGTCCTTTTGAAATTGCGACGATAGTTGTCGTCGGGCTCGCCGTTATAGGCATAATAGCTTATTTTATAGTAAAAAAGGTCAGGGGCGAAAGCATTTCGTGCGACTGCGGAAGTTGCAGCGGCTGTCCGCATTGCAACGCCTGCAAAACTCACAAGAGCCGTAAGCCCGAAAACGGCGCAAAAAAATAATATGCCCCGCGGCATGCCGCGAATCGCAGGTTTTTTCCGCCCTGCGGCGGATAAACGTAAACAAGTATACACGTCAAAACTCCTAAATAATACGTTGTGCGAACTCCTCTGTGCAAAACTGTGCAGGGGAGTTTGCCTTTGCGTGCAAAATCAACGCCTTTTATACGGGCGGTATTTCCGCCATATATGCGGGGCAATTTCTTTTTATCCGCAAAAAACGGCTGCCGTTTGCCGAAAGGCACGCAACGTTTTATCCGTGCGGCGGCGGGCGCAGGGTTGCGCCCGCCGCCTTATTCGCATGCTCTTTCCGCCCCCACGTTTGTTCCCGCGCCGCAAAAATGCGGCGCAATTTTAAAAAATAACAAAAATGCATAATTATAATGACAATTAGCGCAAGCCTTACAATTTTTGTTCAAACATTTGTCAAACACGATTAAATTATGTATAATTGAATGGAAAATCAAATTTACGGCAAAAACTTTAAGGAGCGCAGCCGCCGTTCAAGGCTGCCCCGCAGTTTTGCAAAGGAAGTGCATTTTATGTCAAAGTTATCGCAAAGAGTATCCACCATAGCGCCCTCCATGACGCTGGCCATGTCGGCAAAGGCGGCCGAGCTTAAGGCCGCGGGCGAAAACGTAATTTCGTTCGGCGTCGGCGAACCCGACTTCAACACCCCCGCGCACATCATTCAGGCGGCAAAGGACGCGCTCGATAAGGGATACACCAAATACGTTGCGGCGGCAGGCCTGCCCGCGCTCAAAAAAGCCGTATGCAAAAAGTTTAAAGAAGATAACGGGCTCGACTACGAGCCTTCGCAGATAATAATCTCCAACGGCGCCAAGCACTCCATTTTCAACGCGGTGTTCGCGACAATCGACCCGGGCGACGAGGTGATAATCCCCGCGCCCTACTGGCTCACCTATCCCGAAGTTGTAAAGTGCTGCGGCGGCGTGCCCGTATATGTAAACACCACGCGCGGGTCGGGCTTCAAGATGACGGCGGAGCAGCTCGAAGCAGCCGTAACGCCCAAAACCAAGATGCTCATCTTCAACACGCCATGCAACCCCACGGGCGCGGTTTATTCCGAAGAGGAGATAAGGGCAATCGCCGCAGTCTGCGAAAAGCACGACATTTTAGTGCTCGCCGACGAAATTTACGAAAAGCTGATATACGGCGGACAGAAGCACTTCTCTATTGCTACCGTTTCGCCCAAGATGAAGGAGCTCACCATTACCGTAAACGGCGTATCAAAGTCGTACGCGATGACGGGCTGGAGGCTCGGATATCTTGCCGCCGCTCCCGAAATCGCCAAGGCTATAGCCTCCTTCCAGAGCCACGCAACCTCAAACGTAAACACGATGACGCAGTACGCAACCCTCGCCGCGCTCGAAGGCCCCACCGAACCCATGCAGGAGATGGTAAAGGCATTCGGCGAGCGCCGCGATAAGATGATGGAAATTCTCGACGGGCTCAAACCCCTCGGCCTCGACTATGTAAAGCCCGAAGGCGCGTTCTACGTAATGCTGCTGTGCGACAGGTTCTACGGCAAGAGCTACGGGGGCAGGGTGATAAAGGGCAGCATGGACATGACCGAAATGCTTCTCGAGCACGCAAAGGTCGCGCTCACGCCCGGCATCTGCTTCGGCGACGACGACTGCATCCGCCTCTCCTACGCGCTCTCCATGGAAGAGATGGTGGAGGGACTTGCGCGAATCGAAAAGTTCGTGCGCGCGATTAAATAAGGTATTCGGTCGGGCGCAAGCCGCACGAATAAGGCGCAAGCCGCGCATAAAAAGCCGTCGTATTCTGCCGTAAAGTGAAATAACGGCGACTATTTTCAAAAAATTTATTTAAATTTTGCCAAAGGTATTGAAATTCCTCCGTTTTACTGTTAAAATAGAATAAACATACCCGATACGGTATGACAGGAGGATATAAATGATAAAAATTATAACGGGCGCCAAAGGCACGGGCAAGACGAAGAAACTGATAGACGCTGCAAATAAGGACGCGGAGAGCGCGAAGGGCGTTCTCGCGTTCATAACCGACACCAAGCGTTATATGTACGATTTGAACCGTCTCGTGCGCTTTATAGACGTAACCGATTATAACATTGCGGGCGAGGACGCGCTCTGCGGGTTCGTAAAGGGCGTAGCTGCCGGCAATCACGACTACGAATACATCTACATAGACGGCATTGCGCGCATTGCGGGCAAGGAACTTTCCGAAATGGCGGGCATATTCTATATGCTCGAAAAACTCTCGAACGACAACAACATCGTGATAACCATCACGTGCAGCTGCCCCGTTGAGAGCCTGCCCGAATTTATTGCAAAATACGCTTAAAAAACGTAGACTACCCAAAACTTTTCGGGGGAGCGCAATTTTTTCGCGCTCCCCTTTTATTTTCGGCGCCCCTTTTTGCGGCGCACCAGGAGTGATAAAATGAATTTTATAAGCACGCGCGGCGGCGAAAAGGTTACGGGCGCCAGGGCAATCGTGCAGGGGCTTTCGGCGGGCGGCGGCCTGTTCGTTCCCGAAACGTTCCCTCCCGTAACGAGAGAAGAGCTCGAAGAGATGCTCCCCATGAGCTATCCCGAGAGGGCGGCAAAAGTTTTATCCAAATATCTCGACGACTACGACGGCGCCGGGCTCTTGTCTGCGCTCGATAAGGCATATTCCAAATTCGAGGGCGACCCAGCCCCGCTCGTAAAGATTGACGACGGCATATATATCCTCGAACTGTGGCACGGCCCCACCTGCGCGTTCAAGGACATGGCGCTCACCGTACTGCCCTATCTTCTGCGCAAAGGGTGCGACATATGCGGCATCAAAGAGCAGATTTTAATCCTCGTCGCAACTTCGGGCGATACGGGCAAGGCGGCGCTCGAGGGCTTTAAAGACGCCGAAGGCATAAAGATAATGGTGTTCTATCCCGACGACGGCGTATCTAAAATGCAGAAGCTGCAGATGTGCACGCAGGAGGGCAAAAACGTCAACGTCGTCGCCGTAAAGGGCAATTTCGACGACTGCCAGACTGCGGTGAAGGAAATTTTTGCAAACGAAGAGTATGCGAAAATTTTAAAGGACAAAAACGTCATTCTCTCCTCGGCGAACTCCATAAACTTCGGCAGGCTTGCGCCTCAGATTGCCTACTATTTCTCATCCTACCTCGATTTGGTGAGCGGCGGGCAGATAGAAATGGGGCAGGAGATTGACTTCTCCGTTCCCACGGGCAACTTCGGCAATATCCTCGCGGCGTACTACGCAAAGCGCATGGGTCTGCCCGTACGCAGGCTGCACTGCGCCTCAAATTTAAACAACGTTTTGACCGACTTCTTTGCAAGCGGCAAGTACGATACGCACCGCAATTTCTACAAGACGACTTCGCCCTCCATGGACATACTCATATCCTCCAACCTGGAGCGCCTTCTCTTCGAGATATGCGGCAGGGATACGGGGCGCACCGCAGAGCTCATGAAACAGCTCAAAGAAAAGGGCGAATATACCATAACAGCAGAGGAAAAGGCAAAGATTGCAGAGATTTTCGACGGCGGCTTCGCCAACGAGGACGAGGTGGTCGAAACGATTTACGACGTCTTCTGCGACACGGGCTATACCATGGATACGCACACGGGTTGCGCAATGAAGGTCGCGCTCGACTGGTTCGACAAGAACAAAAAGGACGCGACCAATATGGTCGTCGTATCCACCGCCAACCCCTATAAATTCCCCCAGGACGTGCTGTACGCCGTTACGGGCAACGACGTTAAGGACAGTTTCAAGGGCATAAAGCGCCTGCACGCCGCAACGGCCATGGCCGTTCCCAAGAGCCTTTCCGGCCTTAGGGATAAGCCCGTCCGCTTTACAAAAACGGCAAAGCGCGAAAACCTCTTTGCCGAGGTGCTCGAATTTGTCGATAAAAAATAGGCCTGGTTTTTAAAAAATTATGATTTAAAAGTAACGCCCCGCGGCGCATTTCAATGCGCCGCGGGGCGTTGTTTATCAGCGGACAAGCCCCCTTGTGTAAAGGGGGGAGTAAGGGGGGGATTGTAAGAGTTATGAGCGACTGCGGCGCGTTTAGAGTTATAGGCAGGCTTTGGCACTCATAAACAATCCCTCAGTCAGCTTTGCTGCCAGCTCCCTTTACACAAGGGAGCCTGCAATGCGGAAATAAAGCCCGCATGCTACGCCCTATTATAATTGACCCGCATATATGCCGTAATCAATCGGTTTTACGGATACTTTTTTATGTTACAGCTCCTTTATTCCGAGTATATAGTCGGAGGAGATATCCAAAAGCCGGCACAGTCTCGCGAGCGTGTCGAGCGCGGGGAATATATCGTCGTGCATATAGCGCGAAACCGTCTGCGGCGAAACGCCTATCGCCTTCCTTTTGCGTAAGCCCGCAATTTTTAATTTCTTCGCGCAGTCTCCGCTGTATTTCCGAAAGCTGCGTGCCGCCGTTCTTTGCTCTCATACCTGTATTATCACATAAAACAAGTTTAATCGCAACAAAAATATTTGTTTCCGTAAAACGACGGGGTAACGCGTTTTAAGAGGATTTTTTGCGCCGGACAACAGATTTGTCGGTGAAAAGGGCGTGATAAAAGCCGTTTACTTTGGTGATTGTGCCAAATGTATAAAAAATTGCGTTGCATTTTGGGCTGTGGTATGTTAAAATATCTCCATAAAGGCAAAATTTAACTGCGGGCAAAATCTTTGCGCCCGCGGCGCGCCTTTTAATCGGGGCATTATGGAAGAAGTAACTTTAAATGCGGCGGAAAATTCCGCCAGAAAAAAGAGATTATATTCGGCTGTTCAGCCGACGAACGCGCTCACGATAGGCAACTATATCGGCGCGATAAGGAACATGGTCGCAATGCAGGACGAATACGACTGTCTGTTTGCCATCGCAAACATGCACGCCATAACCGTCCGCCAGGTTCCCGCGGAGCTGCGCAAAAACACGCTTGCAATGCTCGCGCTGTATATGGCCTGCGGGCTCTCGCCCGAGAGGTGCACGCTGTACGTTCAGTCGCACGTGCCCTGCCATGCCGAGCTTGCGTGGGTTTTGAACACCTTCACCTACGTGGGCGAAATGGAGCGCATGACCCAGTTTAAGGATAAGAGCGCGAAACACGCCGATAATATTAACATGGGGCTTATGGACTATCCCGTGCTCATGGCGGCGGATATCCTTTTATACAATGCCGACGTCGTTCCCGTCGGCGTAGACCAGCGCCAGCATCTTGAAATCACGCGCGACATCGCAGTGCGTTTCAACAACATATATTCCCCCACGTTCGTCGTTCCCGAGGGCGTATATCCCAAGGTCGGCGCAAAGGTGGGCGACCTTTTGGACCCGACGAAGAAGATGAGCAAATCTTCCGAAAATACTGCCGGCACGGTGTTTATGAGCGACGATAAAGACACGGTTATCCGCAAGTTCCGCCGCGCTGTTACCGACAGCGACAGCGAGGTGCGTTACAACCCCGAGGAAAAACCCGGGGTGAGCAACCTGCTCTCCATATACACCGCCTTTTCGGGCAAGAGCATAGAGGAGGCGGAGCGCGAATTTGCAGGCCGCGGCTACGGCGATTTCAAGCTCGCCGTCGGCGAGGTCGTGGCAGACAGGCTCGCGCCCGTGCAAAAGGAACAGGCAAGGCTGCTCGCAGATAAAGAATATCTCAATTCCGTGCTGAAAGAAGGCGCGGCGAGGGCGTATAAAATCGCCTCGGGCACCCTTTCGAAGGTATACCGCAAAATAGGCTTCTACCAGCTTTAAAGGAGACGTATGTTCGGCTATATCAGCCCCGACAGACCCTATCTTTTCATAAAGGACGAAACGCTGTATAAGGCGCTCTACTGCGGCGTATGCAAGAGCATAGGCGCGGAGTGCGGGCAGATGGCGCGCTCGGCGCTCACCTACGATATGGCGTTCATGTCGGCGCTGTTGCACAACATACGCGGCGACGACGTAAAAATAGTAAGGCGCAGGTGCGCCGTTCACCCCATACGCCGCCGCCCCATGGCGGACGTCGACGACCTCACGCGCGTGCTCGCGTGCGTGAACACGGCGCTCGCCTACTTCAAATTTTCCGACGATAAAGCCGACGGGGAGGCGCGCGGCGCCCTTCGGTTTTTATACAACAGTGGCTACAAAAAAGTGGCCAAAAAGCACCCGCAGGTCATCGCGCTCATAAGCGAGCAGATGCAGTCGCAGGCAAAGCTCGAAAAAGAGGGGTGCGCGAGCATCGACATGGCGTGCGAACCCACCGCGCTGATGATGCAAAAGCTCTCGCGCTACGTGCTCGGCGAACGTTCGACGGAACACACCGAGGCGCTCAGCTACGCAATAGGCAAGTGGATATACCTTGCCGACGCGCTCGACGACTACGAAAAGGACGTAAAGCGCGGGCGCTACAACGTTTTATATTTAAACTACGGCGAAAAGAGCAAGAAAGCCGCCGTAAGCAAGGGCGAGAGCGAGCTTGTGTTTATATTCGACAGCCTTTTTGCCGACATGCGCGCCCACCTTGCGGGCATAACATTCAAATTTAATCACGACCTCACCGATAACATAATTCTGCGCGGCATACCCATGAAATCGCGCGAGCTTATGTACGGGAGCTGTCGGACGGGAGAAGATAAGAAAAAATGAAAAAGTCCAACCTTGAACTTTTAGGCCTTTCCGAAGGCGCAACCGAAGAGCAGATAAAGGACGCCTATTCAAAGCTGCGCGCAAAATACCTCGAGGACCGCTTCAAAGACGGCGAAGAGGGCAACGAAGCGGCGCGCATGCTCACCAAGCTCGACACGGCGTATTCCGAGCTGATGAGCGAGCTCTCTGAGAGCCAGAATGCCGAAAACGGCGGCACTTCGTTTGAAAAGGTCGAAGAGCTCATCCGCTCGGGCGACATTCAGGAGGCGCAGAGGGTGCTCGACTCGTTCAACGAGCGCAGCGCGCGCTGGCACTACCTGCAGAGCGTCGTGTTCTATAAAAAGAGCTGGATGAACGAGAGCAAAAAGCAGCTCGAGATTGCAATGCAGCTCGAACCGGATAACGAAAAATATAAAGAGACGTACCGCAAGTTAAACGAAAGAATAAAGAGCACCGCCCAGCAGGCGCAGAACCCCGCGGGCGACGGCCAGGGCGTTTACCAGGGGCAGACTATGCAGTCCTCGGGCGACGAACAGATGGGCGGCAATTTCTGCTCCACGTGCATACAGTGCTGTGCGCTCAACATGTGCATAAACATGCTGTGCAACTGCTGCAGGTAAATTTTATGCGGTGCGCCCGCGGCGGATGCCGCAAGGTGCTATGATGGACGAAAAGCATAACGGCAAAAACGGCGGGGAGGAGCGGCCGCTTATCCCCGAAGACGAAAAAGCCAAAAACACCCCCGCATATGGCGCAAAAAACGCCGAAGAGGGCGGGGAAAAACGCGACTGTGCGCAGGAGCAAAGCGGCGGCGCGCAGGAGCCCCGTGAGCTGAAAGACGATTACGGTTTTTCAGGCGGGGGCGCAGAGCCTGCAAAGCGCAGATTCGTGCTTTGGCAAAAGCCTGTGGAGCAAAAGAACAGGCGCAGGTATTCGCGCTCTTTCCAGATTGCGCTTTCGGGCATATCGTGCGCGATTGCGGTGGCGGCGCTCATGCTCGGGTATTACGTGTATTGGATACTTGCCACGGCGTACATCGTCGCGCAGGTGGCGCTCATGGTGCCCCTTTCAAAGCAGTTTTACGTCATGGACGTGCTCGCCTATATCGCCACGGTAATTCTCGCGCTGCTCGTGGGCGGTCTCGTGGGCAGATGGTGGGAGTTTATCCCGTTCGTAATGTTCTTCGGGCTTCACCCGCTGGCCAATTCCCTGCAACTTAAATACAGGGTAAACAGGTGGGTCGCGCTCGCGGTAAAAATGGTCTGGTTCGACGCCATGCTGCTTGTGATGTATTATGCGCTAGGCAGTTTTATGGGGCTCGATTCCAGCACTTTCTGGCAGACCATAAACGACTATGTGTGGATAATCATCCTCGTCGCGGGTTCGCTCTTTCTGTGGCTGTACGACTACGTCATGTTCAAAGTGCAGATTTGGATAAACATGCTCGTCTACCGCATAAAAAAATAAATCCAAAGGTAATAAAAAGGCTTTGAATGCCGCGCCCGCAGGTGTGCGGGCGCGGCATAAATTACATAAAAAATAAATTGACGCGGCAATATGCCGCAACTAACTGGGTTTTTTTGTTGTTGCAGGGCGCTATTTTTTACGGAGATGATATGAAAAAGAACGACGTTATAACTTCAACGGCATCGGGCTACGGAACCGAGGGCGAGGCGGTGTTCGTGTGCGACGGCACGCCCGTGTTCGTCCCCTTCTGCATGGAGGGAGAGCGCGCAGAAATCAAAATTTTATCGGTAAAGGGCGGCGCGGCGTACGGAAAGTGCGAAAAGCTCCTCTCGCCTTCGCCCGAAAGAGTGCTGCCGCAGTGCCCCGTATTTACAAAGTGCGGCGGCTGCCAGCTTCAGCACATGAATTACGCGGCGCAGACCGCCTTTAAAACCTCGCTCGTAAAAAATACGCTCAGAAAGATTGCGGGGATAGAGGCGGAGGTGCTCCCCGCCTACGCGGGCGAAAAGACGTACCGTTACCGCAACAAGCTCGTCCTGCCCGTCGGGCGCGACGGGGAGGGCAACACGCTCATCGGGTTTTACGCGCCCCGCAGCCACCGCATAGTGCCCGTGTCGGACTGCTCCATACAGTCGCCGTGGTGCGCAAAAGTCATCGCCGCCGTAAAGGAATATATGTCGCTCTGCAAGCTTTCGGGCTACGACGAGGCGAGCGGCAGGGGAGATATCCGCCGCATAGCCGTGCGCAAAGTGGGCGGAAAGTTCGTCGTCGCGCTCGTCGCGGCAAAGTCGGTTAACGCCGCGCCGCTTGCCGATATTCTGCAGAAAGAGCTCGGCGAAATCACCCTCCTTTTGAATATAAACAAATCGACGGGCAACGCGGTGTTCGGCGAGGAGTGGAGAGTCGTGCGCGGCGACGGCTTTTTCGAGTCGGAGGATATGGGCGTAAAATTCCGCGCGGGCGCCAACACCTTTTTGCAGGTGAACGACGGCGTGCGCACGGAGCTGTACGGCGAGATTGTAAAAGAGGCGGCAGACGGCGGCGCGGTTGCGATAGACCTTTATAGCGGCGGCGGCATGCTCACGGCGCTCTTAGCCCGCGCCTGCAAGCGCGCGTACGGCATAGAGATTGTAAAAGAGGCCAGCATATGCGCCGACGAACTCAAACAGCTCAACGGGCTTTCGGATAAAATGTTCAATATCTGCGGCAGGGTGGAGGACGAACTTGCCGGCGTGTTTGCGCGCACCGAGGGCGAACGCAGGGTGATTGTGTGCGACCCTCCGCGAAAAGGAATGGAACGCTCGGTATGCGAGGCGGTGAAAGGCAGCGGCGCCGACAAGGTGATACTCGTCTCCTGCAACGCCGCAACGCTCGCGCGCGATTTGGGAATTATCCTCGGCGCGCTCAAAGATGAGGGCGGCGTACTCAAAAAGAACCCCGACTATGCCTCAACGAGCGCATATAAAATAGACTATATCCGCCCCTACGATATGTTCCCGCAAACCAAGCATACAGAAGTCTTAACCGTTCTGTCGCGGCGCATTTAACGAGTCTGTGCGGCTGACGTTGATTTTAGGCGGACAAGTCCCCTGTGCGTAAAGTGGGACGCCCTACCCGAGCCCCTCATTTGCGTAAAGTGGGACGCCCTACCCGAGCCCCCCTTGTGTAAAGGGGGGAATTAAGGGGGGATTGTAAAAGTTATAGTTGTCTGCGGCGCGTTCGGAATCATATGCCGGCCTTGGCAACGACAAACAATCCCTCAGTCATACTCTCGCTTGCGCTTTCGTATGCGAGCTCCCTTTACACAAGGGAGCCGCAATGCGGTCGCACCGCCCCTTTTTTAAAAAATTTTACAATTTAATTTTTGCTCCGCTATTGCATAATCTGATAAACAATGTTATAATTTTTATACGGACGGCGTAATTTTTATAATATCGCGCCCGCGCATAACTTCAATCGCATAAATTTTTTGCTTTTTTCGCAGAAGATTTTGTGAAATAAAAAATCAAAGGAGGGCATTTTTATGATGCTCAAAAACGTAAAAATGCCGACAGTAGCGGGGGGGGGTACTAATTCTTCCTCTTTGAAGTCGGCATTAAGGCGCGGCTTTACGATTATGGAGCTCGTAATCGTAATAGCGGTAATCGCAGTTCTGGCTGCGGTGCTTATCCCGACTTTCGCAAACCTCACCGAAAGGGCGAACGAAAGCGCAGATACGCAGACGGTTGAAAATTTAAACACGATTTTAAGGTCGGAAGAGACGATTACGGGTGAAAAGCCCGCAACTATGGCCGAAGCAATCGAAGTTGCGGCTTCGGGCGGATACAATGTAGACGCTCTTACGCCCACCAGCGACGGTAATGATATCGTATGGATAAAGGACGTGAACCGCTTCGCGTTGGTTGACGGCGACGGGGCAGTAATCCACTCCGATGACGGCATTACATCTCTCGACGATTACGATGTCATTTATAAAATATCGAGCGATATTGCCGATTTAAATGATACGGAATACGGCTATTATTTCAGAGAAGATACGACCGTCAGCGGCAATATTACAACTTCTGTAAGCGCCGATTTCAGTGCGGTTGAGGGAGTTGAAAGTGTTACCGTAGATGAAAGTACGGAAGGCACTATCGATATAGCATTAAACAGCGAAACCGCCGATTTGCAGGTTAATGGCAGTGCGGCTACGGTAAACGTATACGGCACGCTCGGAAACATAAACGGCGAAGATTATGGCATGAATTCCCTGCACGTATATGGCACCGTTGTGGGCAAAGTAAACGTTGCCGCAGGTAAAGTAGTTGCCGAAGCGGGCTCTTCCATTTCCACCGTAATGGTTACCGCTGCTTCGTATAATCAGGGCGCAGTATCAATCATATTGGAACAGGGAAGCGGTGTTGCGGGTATAGGCGCAACTAATGAAAATTTAGCAGGCAAGCTTAATGATATTGTTTCGGGCGATACCGAAAAAACAGATATTGCCGACGCGGTTGTTTCAAGCGATTTTGCAGGCGGTATTGGCACCGAGGCGAGCCCTTATTTGATTGCCAACGAAGAACAGTTTTTGAATATAAATACTCTTTCTACCGATATGAGTGGCGGTAAAGAATATTACTTTGCGCTTTTAACTGACTTGGATTTAACAAGTGTTGAAGGGTTGCAAACTGCAGGGTATAATATCTTTGTAAACATATTTGATAATTCCGTATTAGATGGGAATGGTCATAGGATAAAAGCAGAAAGCTCAATAATTTTCTCACGTTTTGTCAATTCTGTATTAGAGAATATTACTATAGAATTCAGCGGAGAGGATTGCACAATTGCTGGCTGGGATAGAGTATATGGCTCGGTATTTGAGAATGTAACGACGACTGGTATTGTGGAATTTTCTGATAGAAACTGGGGACTGTATGTTGCCTATGCCGGCACGGGTTCAAGTGCATCTAATGGCGAGATTACGTTTGTAAATTGCACGAATAACACTAATATATATGGGCAAGGTGGGCAGACCCGTTATAATGCAATATTTGTCGGATATGCTTGGGGCTCTATTACGTTGAGTTTTGAAAATTGTACAAACAATGGTCTTTTATATTGTGGCAAAGCAGCACTGTTCTTGGGGAACCAGTCAAGTCAAAGTAACCATGTAACGTTAAATATTACTAATTTTGCAAGTAATGGCAATGTACTTAGTTTTTATCAAAGGAGCGATTACGTTCAGAATGATTTTATTGCTGCGGCGGCAGGAACAACTCAAACGATAATTGTCGATGGGGCTTTGAGAAATTTAAACTATGATTTATCGGTGAATGTATCTCAAGCTAGTGACCAAAGCAATATTAGCATTGCATACAATTCTGAAAATAAGAATTTCACTATAACGCTTGAAGATGAAAGCTCCTATAATGTTGAGTACTATACGATATCTTATGCGACTTATGTAAGGTGGTGGACATTAAACGATGAAGGGACTCAATATGAATATAGTGGAACTCAGATTGTATATATAGAAGAAACCATTAGCAAAGAAGAATTTGAAAATGGTGTATATACAACTGAATTGCAGTGGTTAAATTTGGCTACATCGGGTAAAGCGTCTGAAGGTACGGCGGGTACACTTAATGGATATAATACGGTAACCATAGATGGGATTACATATTATCTTATCGAGGAACCTGACGGAGTCCGCTATAATAATCAGAGTCCTGTAGTTGAAAATGGTGAAGAGCTCCCTGTTGCAGTAGATGAACTAGAAGAGGCTATAATTTCTGCTAGTAGAGATATAGATATCTTTGGTTATGATTCTGACGGACATTTACTTGTCGGAGCATTTTATCGGGTTTCTTAATAGATAGACGGTATATATAGACCTTATAAGCCCGCGGCACTTGTGCCGCGGGCTTAATTTTTTTTAATAAAGGCCCCCGTATTTTTATCCCGAATATTTTTTCGGTTTACCCATTGAATTTTCACATATTTCAGTGTATAATTATCGTGTACAATTATACGTTGTTTTTTCGGAATATTTTTTATTTACTCTACTGTTTTTAATTAATTTCCGCAAAATAATGCTGAGGAGCCTGATATGAAAATGAAAAAACAAACTCCGTCGCGAAATTTTGGCGGACAACCCGAACAGAGCTTTGCCGAGGTTCAGGCGGCGCTCTACGAGCAGTCGTCGAAGGCTTACCTTCTCTCGCCCGAGGATGCGGAAGTTAAATATTCCACAAGCCTTTCGCGCGGCATTTCCGACGAGGAAGCGGCAATCCGCAGGCAGAAATACGGCGGCAACGTCTTTGAAAAACAGCAAAAAAAGAGCGTTGTAAAGCTCATTTTGTCGCAACTTAAAGACGTTTCCACCATTATCTTAATCATCGCGGGCATTTTAAGCCTCACTATGTCGATACTCGAATGGGAGGGGCCGCAGAGTCTCATCGAGCCGCTCGTCGTGTTCGCAATCATAATCATGAACGTAATTCTCGCCGTAACGCAGGAGCGGAGCGCGGAAAACGCCTTAGAGGCGCTTTCGAGCCTCTCGTCCCCCGTATGCCGCGTTTTGCGCGGCGGTTCGGTTAAGGAGTGCAACCCCGCCGAACTCGTCCCCGGCGACGTTATAATGCTCAAAACGGGCGACCTCGTCCCCGCAGACGCGCGCCTCGTGCGTTCGGAGAGCCTCGCCGTCGACGAAAGTTCGTTAACCGGCGAGAGCGTTCCCGCCGAAAAGGACGCTGCCGCCGTATTCGAGGGCGAAACGCCGCTCGGCGACAGGGCAAACTGCGTATACTCAGGCTGTCTGGTCACGGCGGGCAACGCCTCAGCCGTGGTAACGGCGACGGGCATGGGCACCGAAATGGGCAAGATAGCCCGTTTCCTCACCGATACGAAAAACAAAAAGACGACTTTACAGGTAAGGCTCGACAAGGTCGGCAAAGTCATCTCGGGCATGGCGATTATTTCGGCGATAATAATGTTCGTCGTGGGCTTCTTCGTGTATAACCACGAGCCGATGGAGATGGTGATGGTTGCGATAACGCTCGCCGTCGCCGCCGTTCCCGAGACCCTCTCCCTCATAGTAACGCTCATTCTCGCCAACGGCGCGAAGAAGATGGCAAAGAAAAACGCGCTCGTGCGGCAGATGCAGGCGGTGGAAACGCTGGGCAGCACCTCGGTTATATGTTCCGACAAGACGGGCACCCTCACCATGAACAAGATGACGGTGAAGCGCCTGTGGGTGTACGGCGGGCAGCCCGCCGCGGAGACCGACGGGTTCGACGACGCGCAGAACGAATTTCTCTTAAATCTCTGCCTTGCCTGCGCTGCAACGATAGGCAGAGACGACGACGGCAACGAAAAGATTATGGGCGACCCCACCGAAACGGCAATCGTCCGCCTTGCCCTGGCGAAGGGGATAGACTACGCGGGGCTGGGGGCAAAACATAAAAAGGTTGCCGAAATACCCTTCTCCTCGGCGCGCAAGATGATGACCAACGTCTACGCGCTCGAAGAGGGCGGATATCTCGTTCTTACAAAGGGCGCCTTCGACAGGCTTCCCTTCGACCGCTCCGACCGCAACTATATGTATGAGCCGGAGCAGGTGCACGACAGTTTTGCAAAGGACGCGCTGCGCGTAATCTCGCTTGCGTCGAAAAAGATAGACTATCTCCCCGCAGATATTGCGGAAGTTGAAAAGAACCTCACGTTCAACGGGTTCGTCGGCATAATCGACCCGCCCCGTCCCGAAGCTGCGCTTGCCATAGCAAAGGCAAAGGCGGCGGGCATACGCACGATAATGATAACGGGCGACCACGCCGCGACTGCGGGCGCAATCGCGCGCGAGCTCGGCATTATCGCGGGCGGAGAGGGCGTAATCACAGGCCGGGAGCTTGCAAAGCTCTCCGACGAGGAACTTGCCGACAGCATCGAGTTCTACTCGGTATATGCCCGCGTGAGCCCCGAGGACAAGATACGCATAGTAAAGGCATGGCAGGCGCGCGGCGACGTAGTGGCGATGACGGGCGACGGCGTCAACGACGCACCCGCGCTCAAAGCGGCGGACGTGGGCGTTGCGATGGGCATCAACGGCACCGAAGTTTCGAAGAGCGCGGCCAAGATGATTCTCACCGACGACAAGTTCTCCACGATTATAGAGGCGGTGGCGGAGGGGCGCAACATATTCTCGAATATCCGCAAACTCGTCTACTTCCTGCTCGTGTGCAACATATCCGAAATCATAGTTATGCTGTTCGCGCAGTTCATAAACTGGGAACTGCCCTTAACGCCGCTCATGCTGCTTATCATCAACGTTTTAGGCGACGGTATCCCCGGACTTGCGCTTGCGAAAGAGGAGTCTGACAAACGCATAATGAGGCGAAAGCCGATTGCAAGGAACGAAAGTTTCTTTGGCGGCGGACTCATGGAGGTTATAATTCAGCAGATAGTCGCCTTTGCGGCGGTTACGCTCGTCGGTTACTATATCGGCATGCACGTTACGTTCGGCGGCTCTTCCCCCTCGCTCGAGGCGGGCAGGACGATGGCGTTTCTGATAACGGGCTGGACGTCGATGCTCCACGTATTAACGGTGCGCAGCCGCAGCATGCTCTACAAATACCGCATTAAAGATAATCCCCAACTCTATATAAGCTGCTTTGTAATGCTCGCCGTGTTCGCCGTGCTTGCGGCGGTGCCCGTGATAGCGGGCGCGCTCGGGCTTGCGGCGCTCGGCTGGGAGCAGTGGCTCATAACCGTCGCGCTCTCGCTCGTGCCCACGCTCGTCGCCGAATACGGCAAGGTATGGGACGCGGTGAAGTCGCGCAACAGCGAGCGCACGCTCGTGAGATAATTTTTCGGTACGGTAAGGCGCGGCATGGTAAAGTTGTGTGTATAATGCGCGGCGGCGGAATAAATTCCGCCGCCGCGCTTAGTTGTATAAAGCCCCCTGGATAGTACGTGGATTCAGTAATAGGCTTCTGCCGATGAGTAAAAAAGGTTGTATGAGTAATCAGCGGACAAGCCCCCTTTGTATAAAGGAGGACGCCTTACCCCGAGCCCCCCTTGTGTAAAGGAGGACGCCTTACCCCGAGCCCCCCTTGTGTAAAGGGGGGGTGAAGGGGGGATTGTAAGAGTTAAGGGAGCTGTGGAGCATTCAGAATTATAGGTTGGCTTTGGCGAGGAGAAACAATCCCTCAGACTAAACCTTGCGGTTCAGCCGTCTTGCGTGGCGCAAGGAGTGCAAGCCGCCACACGGCGGTCACCGCAAACGCGTTTACTATGCGTTTGCTCATCTCGCATCGGCACGCACAACGGGTGTGCGTTGTGCTATGAAGTGCCTTGCTCGTCCCTTTACACAAGGGAGCCTTGAACAAGGAACGAAGTCCCCCGACTAAGTCCCCCGACACGCTCCCCTTTTTAAAGGGGAGAATCAAAGAGGGGATTCAAGGGGAGAATTAAAGAGGGGAGATAAAATGTCGGGTTTTCGGTTTGTCATTTCGACAGAGAGAGCAAAAGTAAACGCTCGTAGAAATCTCACAGCCGCAAAGCTTGATTGAAAGCCTGAAAAATTTTTCGCTAAAAAAATTACGATTAGGTATTGCAATATCGGAAAAAGGGTGTTATAATTTTAATACGGATATAAAAATTATAATATCCCTGTCGGCAAAATTTCGCCGCGGCGCAACAATGCTCGGCTTCGGCGGAAAAATGCGGCATAGCTTTGCACACAATTTAATGCCTCCTTATAAAAATCTGTAAAAGGAGCGGCGCGCTTTTCTGCGCGCCGCTCCTTTTTTTAATTTTTTACTTTATTTTTACACGAATATGCTTGTAAAGAGGGGCGCAAGGCGTTAAAATATTACGGTAAGACCAAAAGGACAAAGGGCGCGCGGGTGCGTGCTTCAAGGGAGATTTATGCAGTCGGTAATTTTCGATTTGGACGGCACGCTGCTCGATTCAATGGCACTGTGGCAAAGCGCGGGCGATGTGTATTTAAAGGAACTCGGCATAGACGCGGCGGACGGCATAGCCGAAAAGATTTTCACCCTCACCGTGCGCGGCGCGGCGGAGTACATAAAGGAGAGTTACGGCCTCGCGCTCTCCGTCGACGAGGTGGTGCGCGGCATAAACGGCGTTATGGAGCGCGCCTATTTTCAAACCATTCAGCCCAAGGAGGGCGCCGCCGGACTCATACGCGCGCTCAGCGCACGCGGCGTGAAGATGGCGATTGCAACGGCTACCGATAAATACCTCGTTCGCGCCGCGCTTTCGAGGCTGGGGCTTGAAAGCTATTTCTCGGGCATATTCACCTGCTCTGAAGTCGGCGTGAGCAAGCGCGACGGCGCCGACGTTTACGAGGCGGCGCAAAGGTGCCTCGGCGCGGAGAGGGAGGATTGCTGGGTGTTTGAAGATTCGCCCCACGCCGCCCGTTCGGCTGCGGCTGCGGGCTTTAAAGTGGCGGGGGTAAAGGATGTCGGCGGCGGCAGCGACCAGGAAGAGCTCAAAAAGTACTGCAAGGCATATTTCGAAAGTTTTGTTCCCTTTGAAAACGTGCTCAGAACCATCGGTATTTGAGGCATATTCGCGTGGCAATCGTAAATAAAGGTTAATTAAAGCATATATGCGGGGCAAAATTAATTGCCCCGCATATATTATGCAATTATTTATGTAATCATTGCCCGATTTTACGGCAGAACAGGCCGCAGGCGAGCGGCTCAAATTTCTTGCCGTCTTCGCCGCGTCTTTCCCGCTTTCTTTCCGTTCCGAGCGCGATAAACTCGTATTCTTCCGCGCCTTCGGGCGAGGTGAACGACTGCAATTTTATATACACGCCGTCCTTTTTCTTTCGCGCGGTGTGCCGCTCTTTCGCCTTGAAAATTGTCATCAGCGTTAAAGCCTCGATGTCGCCCTCTTCAAAGGGGGCAAAGCCCGCGGCGATGATTGCGCTTTCAACCTCTTTTGCGCTCTTACCGTCGTTCAGTTTTTTAAGTTCGCTTCTCTTCATACGGCAATTATATCACGCAATATCAAAAAAGTAAACCGCGGCGCGCAGGGTTCGTTTTGTGCGCCGCGGCGTTCGTTAATCCGTCGTATATTCTGCTTAAAAACTGCTCAGCTTTCGAACACGCCCGAAACCTTTTCGAGCAGGTCGCGTATTTTCAGGTGCTGGGGACAGTGCCCTTCGCAGGCGCCGCACTTTACGCAGTCGGAGGCCTTGCCGTGGTCTGCGGTGAGAGCCTCGTAGTAGTTGAACTGCGAGCTCCAGCCGTTTTTGCCCTCTATGAGGTGCAGGTTGTACAGCGAGAAATAGTCCGGTATGGGTATGTTTTTCGGGCAGTTTTCCGTGCAGTAGCGGCACGCCGTGCACGCAATCGCACCCGTGCCCTTTATTACGCCCGAAACTTTGTTTACGGTGAGCCTCTCCTCTGCGTTGAGGGGGCGGAATCTCTCCATGAACGACACGTTGTCCTCGAGCTGTTCGAGGTTAGACATTCCCGAAAGCACCATAAACACGCCGTCGAGCCCCGCCGCAAAGCGTATCGCCCAGCTGGGCACCGACATGTCGGGGCGCACCGCCCTGAACAGGCCTTCGGCGTCTGCGGGCACCTTTGCAAGCGTGCCGCCCTTTACGGGCTCCATAACAATCACCGGTTTGTTGTGTTTGCGCGCAACTTCCCAGCAGTTCTTCGACTGCACGCCCTCGCTCTCCCAGTCGAGGTAGTTTATCTGCAACTGCACGAACTCGGCGTCGGGGTGCTCGGTTAAAATCCGGTCGAGCAGCTGGGGGGTATCGTGGAACGAAAAGCCGTAGTGCCTGATTTTGCCCTCTGCTTTAAGCTTGCGCGCAAATGCAAAGGCGTCGTACTCCTGCACCGCGGGATAGTCGCCCTTGTTCAGGTTGTGCAAAAGGTAGTAGTCGAAGTATTCCACGCCGCACTTTTTGCACTGTTCGTCGAATATCTTCTGCATATCCTCCGCGCAGGTGAGCGAAAAAACGGGCAGTTTGGTGGCGAGTTTGAAGCATTCGCGGGGGTATCTCTTCACGAGGCACTCGCGCGCAACTATCTCGCTGGTGTGTTCGTGATACATCCAGGCCGTGTCGAAGTATTCAAACCCGTGCAAAAGGAACTCGTCGACCATCTTGTTCACCTGTTCAAAGTCGATATCCTTCTGGTCGGAGCTCAAAAGGGGCAGGCGCATCATTCCGAAGCCGAGCTTTTTCATCTTGCCGCCCTGCGCGCGCAGTTTAAGTATCTTCTGCGTGCGTTTTATCGCCTCTTCGGCCACGGCGGGGTCGTCTATGTATTTCACGGTCTGCTCCATGGGGCAGGGCGCAGTCCCGTCGCGGTTGGTAATGCCCTGTATGCGCGTGCCGAAGGAGTATTTCGTCCCGAATTTTTCAAAAGTTTCAACGGCTCCGTCGCTCATAACTTCGCCGTAAACTTCGGCAACCCCGCCCGAAATCATAAGCATTGCCGCCGCCTTGCCGACGAGTTTGTCGGCAACGGAGGCGCCGCCGAGCAGCGCCCTGTTTGAATCGAGCACGTCGGTGAGCGACTTCACGCCGCGGTCGTAATAAATTCTTTCGCGCTTTCCGTTTACCACCGAAAGGGTGGCGCCGTCGGAGGAAAGCAGGCGTTTGGCTCTGTCAATCGCGTTCATGTTTTACCGCCAGTGAAAGCAAAAGCACTATAACGGGCACAACCGCCGCCTGGATATAAAGTCCCGCAAGTCCGCTTTCGATAATGTTCCAAACTGCCGCGGCGCTCTGTCCGAACGCTACGGCCGCGGCGAAGTAAACCGCTCTGCCCGCAATCTGGGCAACGATTACCGCGGGGAAGGCAAAGAGGGCGTTCTTTTCAATCTTCTTTGAAAACAGTCCCGAAACGAGCCCGAACACCGCAAGTTCCGCCACCATATAGGGCAGCCTTGCCGCCGCGGGCATCGCCGAGCCGAAAACCAGCGAGGTAAAGCCAAAGCTTACGAGGGGAGAGAGCGCCCCCACGCCAAGCCCCCACTGCCAGCCCAAAAGGCAACCCGCAAGCAGCGCGGGCGCATACATGGGAAGGTATGCCGAACCTGCGGCGCTTCCGCCGAAGAAATGCGCAATCTGCGGCAGCGCCGTCGCCATTGCGACGAGCAGAACCGCGATGACGCTCTTGACCGTCAGGCGTACGGCAGTACTCTTGTTTTTCAAAATCGCACTAACCATTTTTGTAGTTCTCCTTGTTAATTTTTAAACACATACACATTATATAATATAAAGTGGACTTCAAGTCAATTAATAATAAGTATTTTTTATCAAAATGAGGCCATTTTTATTTATTGTTAATAAATATCCTGCAATTTTCACTTTGCGCCGTTTTTATTTTTGCAAAAAGGGTTTACGGCACGGGCGCTTTGTGCTAAAATTATTCAAAGGGCGCATGCGCGCCCGCTTACGGGAGAACTTAAAGTGGAAGAACTTTTACAGAGCTTTAAAGACTTTTTCGCCAACTTCGCGTGGGAGGGCGGGCTGGTAATCGTCCGCACGATAGCCTTCGCGCTGTTGGGACTGGTCGTTTTAAAGATTGTGCGCATGATTGTGCGCAGGGTAACGCTCCGTTCGCGGCTGGACAACGCCGCGGCGACGTTCGTCATCTCGATAATAACGGTGCTGTTGTACGTCGCGCTGGTAATCGTCGTCGTCAGCTCGCTCGGCATATCCACGGCGGGCATAATCGCCGCGTTTTCGGCGATAGCGCTCGCCATAGCGCTCGCCCTGCAGGACAGCCTCGCAAGCCTTGCAAACGGCGTTATAATAATTTTTACCAAGCCCTTTAAAAAGGGCGATACCATAATGCTCAACGGCAAAGAGGGTACGGTGCAGGATATCCGCCTGTTCAATACGAAGATACTCACCTTCAACAACGAAGAGGTCATTATCCCCAACAGCGACGTGCTCTCCGAAACGCTGGTAAACGAGAGCAACATGCCGCTCAGGCGCGTGGAACTGCCCTTTTATATCTCCTACTCGGCGGATGCGGAAAGGGTGCGCGCGGAGATACTCTCCCGTATGGACGCAAGCGAAAATATAATAAATACTCCCGCGCCCTCGGTCAGCTTCGACAGCTTCGGCGAAACTTCGGTAAAGTGCACGGCGTATGCGTGGGCCGCCACAACCTCATACGGCGCAGCCAAGTCCGACGTGAAAGAGATAATTTATTCGGCGATAAAAGAATTCGGCGCCGAGCCTTCGGCGCGCAGGGTGACGGTCGACCTCGGCCGCAGGGAGGAAGAAGATGAATAATCTGCTTGCATTGCTCCTCGCCGCAACGGAGGAGGGGGCCGGACAGCCCGCGTCGAACGACGTCAGCCAATTGGTCGTACAGTATATAGTTTACGGCGTTATAATTGCTGTGAGCATATTCCTGCTCATACTGCTGCGCAAGCGCACGCGCCTTCCGCGCCATACCGAGCTTAAAAAGAAGGTACAGGGGCTGCTCTCCGATATCAGGGCGATAGACCCCGCCGAAAAGCGCATGAACTTTTTAAAGAACGTTTCGGGCGCAATGTATAAGGCGGACAATCTCTCGTATACCGCCGCAATGCTCGCCGAAAAGGAGAGGTATGCCGACCTGGGCAGACTGTCGTCCAGGCTGGGCGAAGTACGGGCGGAGCTCTCGCCCTATAAGTTCGGCAAAAAGGAGGCGGACGATTCAGACGGCATAGACGCGGCGGCAAAGAAAGTGGAGGAGGCGCTCGCCATTCTCGACGGGATAATCGAGCGCGACGGTGAACTCAGGCGCGGCTGAGCGCGCCGTTTTCGGGCAATGCGCATGCTGCTTTGCCGCAATGCGCACAAAGTAAAACGCTAACGGACGGGGCGGAGCTGGTTAAACGGCTTCGCCTCTTTTTTTGCGCCGCCCGACGGGGCGCGCGGAGTTAACGCGCGGGGAAAATCTATTCGTAAAAAAAATATTTTACTTTTGTGTTTCAAACGGTTGAATACTGATTATAATTAAAGTGAAAAAAGAATCAAGGCTTACGACCCGGTCCTTTAAAATAAAATTTAAAGGAGATTTAAATATTATGAAAAATTATATAGCTAAAAGAAATTCTTATCCCCGTGACCCGTTCTTCGACGCATTCGACGACTTCTTCAAACCGGTATTCTACGATGATTCGGCTTACAGCATGCGCACCGATATAAAGGAGACGGACGGCGGCTATCAGCTGGCTGTCGAGATGCCCGGCTTCGATAAGAAGGATATAAAGATTTCGCTCGAAAACGGATATCTTACCATAAGCGCCGAAAAGAGCAACAAAGAAGAGGAGAACAAAGACAAGAACGAAAGGTACATCCGCAAGGAGTGCAGCGTAAGCTGCCAGCGAAGCTACTATGTCGGCGACGATATAGAGCAGAGCAGCGTAAAGGCCAAATACGAAAACGGCATGCTTAACCTGTTCGTACCCAGAAGCGAGCCTAAAAAGCTTCCTTCCCACAACATCGAAATTGAGTAATACTCAAAAAGGAGGACGTTATGAAAATGTTTGTGCGTACCCCTAAAAAGACGAAAAGCGCGGAGGAAAATCCGCCCGTAATGTAAATTTCCCGCGGCGGGAAAATAAGGTCTCTTAAAAAAATTAAATTTTCCGCGGGAGCATAAAAGTACTCATTCACTGCCGTATATGGCGGAATAAACGTGAATCTCTCCTTAAAAAGTGGGTGCGGGGCGCTTTAATTTAAAGCGCCCCGCATACTTTTATTTTATCGGAAAGCCCAAATAAAAAGCTGCGGCGCAATTTTTGCGCCGCAGCTTTTTTTAATAAATAATAAATTAATAAATTAATAAATTAATTTAAATTTATTTTATTTTGCGTTTTTAACGAGTTCAACGACGGCCCTCGTCTTTGCCTCTATCTCGTCGGGCGTGCCGCTCATCATCCAGCTTCCGCCGCAGGCGATAATCTTGTCGTAGGCGAGGTATTCGAGAATGTTGTCTGACGAAACGCCGCCCGTGGGCATAATCTGCAGGTAGGGGAACGCCGCGCAGATAGCCTTTATCGTTTTAAGTCCGCCGTAGTTGGAAGCGGGGAAGAATTTGAGGGTGGTGAGACCCTTTGCAATCGCCGCCATAGCCTCGGTAGGGGTAACTACGCCGGGCAGATAGAGCATGTTGTGCTCTGCGCAGCAATCGGCAACTTCGGGCGAGAAGCCGGGCGATACGATGAATTTCGCGCCTGCAACTATAGCCTGCTCGCACTGGTTCCTGTTTATAACGGTGCCCGCGCCGACGAGCATCTCGGGGAAATTGTCTACCGTGAGTTTGATTGCCTCTGCCGCGCACGCCGTGCGGAAGGTTATCTCCGCGCAGGGCAGACCGCCTTTTACGAGCGCCGTCATCTTGGGCATAACTTCGTCGATAGAGTTAAAAACTACTACGGGAACGACTTTGACTTCTTTGATTTTTTCAATCATCTGCTGTTCGGTCATTTTGGTATATCCTCCATAATTCATATTTAATTTGCGTGCAGGGTGCGATATTGCCGCGCCTTCAACTTCGCTAATATTTTAGCACACCCGCGTGCATAATGCAACACCCGAACGCAAATTTTTTGCCCATATTTTGCCTTTTCGCGGTGCGGGATTTTTTAATGCCGAAGTATTTAAGGCGCGTTTAAAGGCAGTATTTTAAAACCATGCACAGACCGAACAGCACTGCGAGGAATATTACGTTGTAAATAGAAAATTGCAGCAGGTATTTCGCGCGCAGGTGCGGATATTCTTTGGCGACGGCTTTGTATGAAATGAGGCTTGCCATAGATGCGATGAGCGTGCCCAGTCCGCCGAGGTTGCACCCCACGATGAGCGCGCTCCACGCCGAGGAGAAGCCCGAAAGCAGCAGGGCCGCGGGCACGTTGCTTATAATCTGGCTGGAAAGGACGGCGACTATCTCCTCGTTGCCCGATATCACCGAGGATAAAAAGTCGCGGAATACGTCGATTCTGCCCATATTTCCTATAAAAATGAACAGCGCGGCGAACGTGCCGAGCAGCGAATAGTCGACCTTTGCCAGCGTCTTTCTGTCGAAAATCAGCAAAAATACGAGCACCGACGCGGCGACGATAAGTTTGGGGATTACGCCAAAGAGCGCTGTTATGCAGATTACGAACGTCACCGCGGGCCATGTAAGGGAGAAGGCGCCGCCGAGTTCAGTCTTTATTTCGGGGCATTCCGCAGGCTCCGATTTGAGGAGGAGCACCACTCCCGCGATTCCCGCGCCCGAGAGCGCGACGTACGGCAGCATGATTAGGACGAGTTCGCCGAAACCCATTCCCGACGAGTTGTAGAGGTAGAGGTTCTGCGGGTTGCCGAGCGGCGTGAGCATGCTGCCGAGGTTTGCCGCAAGCGTCTGCAATACCACTACGGGAACGGCCCTTTTTTCCAGCCCAGCCGCCTTCAGCACGGTGAGCCCGAACGGTACGAAGGTTATCAGCGATACGTCGTTTGTTATCACCATGCTTAAAAAGAAGGGCAAAAATACGAGCACCGCTGTGAGCTTGCGCGAGGTGTTCGCCCTTTTCAGCAGTTTTCCCGCAAGATACGAAAAGAGCCCCGCGCTCTGAAAGCCCTTCATAACCGCCATCAGCGCGAAGAGCAGGGCTAAGGTGTCGTAGTCGATATAGCCGAGATACTCCTCATCGGGCGGGACGAAGAAGAGCGAGATTATGGCGAGCAGCACGGCAATGCACAGCACCACTTCGCTTTTAATAAAGCGCCATACGGCGCAAAGAGCTTTTTTCATTGTATTTTTCCTCGCATTACGCAGGGAATTATATCACCGTGGCCGCGCAAACGCAACTCAATTTCCGCCAAACTTATGCAAACGCCCCGCCGTTTATATTTTGTTAACAATTATGCGTTAAAATCTTGTTTTACGAACAAACTTAAAGGTGAAGGTATGAAAATTAAAAAAGTTCTGCCGTGGCTTCCGGGCATTTTGTGCGAGGTTGCGGCGATAGTATTCTGCATAATTTACGCCGCAGGCGGCGGGAGGGAGGCGACCATGTATCTCCAGCTCATAGCAGCGGCGCTGCTGCCCTTTCTGGTGCCCGTATATTCGCTTATTTCCAAAAAACCGCTCACGCCCGCGCTGTCGGTGGCGGCTGCGGTGTTCGTGTTCCTTGCGTCCGACCTCGGCAGCGGGCTGTATTTTTACGATAAATTTACGTGGTGGGATTTGGTCATGCACGGCGCTTTCGGCTTTTTGTGCTGCCTTGCGGTCTTCGTGCTGCTCGTGCGGTGGGGCGGCGCGCGGCTCAATCCCGCCGGCTTTATGGTGATTATACTTATGTTCACGCTCGGCGTTGCCGCAATGTGGGAAATCTGGGAATACGCCGTAGACAGCATAACGGGCGGCGATTCGCAGAGAGTGGCAGAGTCGATAGCGCAGGGCAAATCGCCGCTGGCCGACACCATGGAGGATATAATCATCGCCCTTGCCGGCTGCGCGGCCTTTTATATCGCGTTGCTCATAGATAAACTTTGCAAATACCGCGTAAGCAAGCTCCTCTGCGGCTTTTCCGGATTTGTGAGGGATGAAAATTAAAGTCTGTAAAAATGCAGGCGGATATTTCGGAGGATAACCGAAAATATATTTGATTTAGCTTATAAAGGCGCTCGTTCGGGCGCCTTTTTTTGTGTCTTTTTAAAACGTAAAAAACAGGCGCCGTAATTTTTTCGGCGTCTGTTTTCATTCTTTGCAGTAAAAGCGTACTTTTACAGTATGGTTTTTTAAATAGTAAAATAACAATTTACATTTGTTATTTTAGCACATTATTGTGCGTTTTGCAATACTTATCGACAATAAAATTTCAGTCAAAAAAAGTACACATTTACTAAAAACAGAAGGAGATGCGTCTGTTGACGAAATATGCATACGCAAGGGCTGTTCGGCACGGGCAGAGTATTTCAAAGCAAATACAGTCTTTTTCGCAATTCCGTTGATTCTCAGGAACCGTATTTAAGCGGGGAATGGGTAAATTTCTGCGGGGAAGGAACAGTTGAGGCACAGATAAAATCCATCAAGCGCACTGATTTGCCTGACTACTACACATATACGCTGAATACCTTGCAATGTTATCCTATCGTAACCGGCACGAGCTCTATGCCTTCGTGCGACGACGATAATAATATTGAAACGTATGACGCTTCAAATTGCGTGGGATTTAATCTGCATTTGCAAAACTATTCCTTTGAGGCAAAGTTCAGATTTAAATCATTTGACGCGGGGCGATTCGGTATTGCTATAAGAATGTCGACGTTTAACCGCGTGCATGGCTCCGACGGATATTCTGTCTGGTTTTATCAGTATGGTCGGGTTGAAATGTATCGCGGAACCCGGCTTATTGCCGAGGCAGTCTGTGTTCCGATGATTGCCGAAAGGGACTATGTAATAGAATTTGGTGCTGTCGATTTAAATGCCGGACAGACCAAGGTATTCGTCAGTGTAGACAATGTTTCTTATATTGAATTCGTTGATGAGTCTCCCGTCCAACAGCCGGGATATCTCAATATGAATGCAGAAGGAAACGTTACTTTTACTGCAACGTCATCAGATACGAAACTTACGCCCGGCAAGATTGAGTTGATTGATGATGAACGGACGTCCGTAATTAATGTAGGATTTATAAACAGTTTTTCGTTAACGGATATGGTATATGCCGAATTCTCCGAGCAGACCCTCTCCTCAATTTTACTGAACGGCATTTCCGTCTATGATTTAAATCAGATATGCTGTACCGGTGAAGGCGGTCGAGTGGTAAACGTGAATTTTTCCTCTAATATATTGCAGATTACTTTGAATAAGGAGCTTTATTACATTTCGGGAGAAGAATATAATTTCGGAAAAATCGAAAGTATAGAATTAAAGAAAACCAGAATTGGAGGAGGATTTTCTGCCCCTTCCGGGCTGGTACTCAAACAAGCCTGTTTCAAAAATTTTGTGTAAATTAAGCAACAGAAGCGTTTTATATTTAGGATAAATTATTTGTCAGTGTAAAGATGGTAGTATCAAAATAAATTAATCAGTACGACACAAAAAGGAAACGATTCTATCGTTCCCTTTTTGTGTCGTTTATGGCTGACCGCATTGCGGCCTTTTCGAACTCTCCAATTCGTCAAGGGAAATTTCTTCATCCTTGCCGTTTATATTATAGATTATCTTTATATGGTCGTCGTACAGATAAATTCTGTCGATGAACGTTTCAATCAGTCTGGCT
The DNA here is from genome assembly GCA_018713165.1 of Candidatus Coproplasma stercoravium. Taxonomy (GTDB): domain Bacteria; phylum Bacillota; class Clostridia; order Christensenellales; family Borkfalkiaceae; genus Coproplasma; species Coproplasma stercoravium. The sequence goes on from DVFR01000031.1 coordinate 30,281, forward strand.
TTACCTTCCTTCGTGGTCGTGTCTATCTTGCGGAAGTTATACAGCGCCATTCTGAACTGGTCTTTGGTGAACAGCGGTCGCTCCGCCTGTTCTTTTTTTATCTCGGCTTCCAAAGCGCGCTTGGCTTCTTCAAGTTCGTTCAACCTCTGCATGAGTGCGTCGGAAGCTACGCCTTTCTGTATCGCCGTTACTATGTTGTCTATCTCTTTGGTGCGCTCGGCAAGCTGACTTTCCAACCTCGGCAGCACGGGATTTTCCTCGTACTGCAAGTCATAGAGCAAGTCCACAAGCCGCTCGACTACATCGTCTTTGAGTAAGAACTCCATAGTTTTGGCGACGACAAAATCTTCTATCCTGTCCTTATCGACCTTCTTCTTGTCGCATTCATGTTTGCGGGCGCGGTTGCAGATATAGTAGCGATAGACTTTGCCGCTTTTGCCCGTGCCGGTGTAAGAAGTCATCAGCGCGCCGCACTTGCCGCAATATAGATGAGTGGTGAGCAGATAGTCGTTCTCTTCCTTGTGCGCCGCGGGAGCAATGGAGAACTTTTTAATAGTTTCTTGCACTTTATCGAAAGTTTCCTTCGAGATTATGGACGGAACGCCGTCCTCGATGACAATACCCGAATGATTGTATTCGCCTATGTATGTTCTGCTGCCGAGCATATACAGCACGGTAGTGTAGCCTATCGGCTTGCCGTTGGCGCGGCGTATCTGTTTTTCTTTGAGATAGTTGTAAATTTCTTTGGCTGTTTTGCCGCCCGCACACATATCGAATATGAGCCGTACTATCGGCGCGGTTTCCTCGTCGATCGTCAGCCTGTGGTCAACGACCTTATAGCCGAGAGGGATAGCGCCGCCGTTCCATTTGCCTTTCAGAGCGTTCTCTCGAAAACCGCGCTTGACGTTCTGCGACAGATTGGCTGAGTAGTATTCCGCCATACCTTCTAACAAGTCAAATGGACATAAAACTTATTTTAGGGTTTTAAGTTGTCAGACGGATAAAACCGAGTCGATGTCGATCTTATAATAGATGTGGATTTCCTGCGGCTTGCCCGTGACCGTTTCTTTGCCTCCAATGATGAGTCTGTCGAATAGTGCCAAACACATCTCGCGCGTCAGCGTGGGCGAATCAAAGTACAGTTTCAGTCTGCGGATAAATTCGTCCACATCTGTCTTGGCTTGTGTTACTTCTTTAAGCCCGTCGTTAAGTGAAACCATCTTTTCTTGCAATTCCGTCTGTTCGGCGGTGTACTTTTCAATCAACTTAATACACACGTTTTCGGGTATCTTTCCTGCAACTTTCTCTTCAAATGCGGCTTCGATCAGCTTTTCGAGTTCACGCAATCGCTTTTCGGCTTTTTTCAACTCTTTCTTGACCTCAGCTTGATTGGCGTCTGCAAGAGTCGTCTGCCGCTGTAAATACCGCTGTTTGAATTCAGCCTCACGCCCAATGATCATCTTGGCTTTTGCAGCAACGTCTTGTTTTACGATCTGTTCCAAAACAGGTACGGGGATAAAGTGACTGAAACAGGCAGACGAGCCCATACGCGACTTTGTTCCGCAATTGAAGTTGAAATACGTATTTTCTCTGCCAAGCCGTTTTATGTATGTCGTATTCCAACCCAGCCGCATTTTTGCACCGCAGTCTGCACAGAACATCAGTCCCGACAACGGGTGCATATAGCCTCTCGCGGTGTGCTTTCCGTGTCCTACGGCTTTTTCGACTTCCTTAACCTTATCCCACAACTCTTTCGAGATGATAGCCTCGTGCGCGTTTTCGACAAGGATCCATTCTTCTTCGGGGCGGCGTTGCCACTTGTGGTTTTTATATGAAATTGTAGTCGACTTGTGCTGGACTAAATTGCCGATGTAAGCCTGATTGTTCAGAAGCGTTCTCAATACGGTCGTATGCCACAGATGCGAAGAATTCCGCACGCCGTTGATGCCCGTCGTTGCAATTCTGTAATCGTTGGGCGTAAGAACTTTTTCCACGTTGAGAATA
>DVFR01000032.1 GCA_018713165.1 Candidatus Coproplasma stercoravium
TTGTCTTCGGGCTCGGAAATCGTCATTTCGTCGCCGCTGACTATAATATCAAGTCCGCCGTTCAACGCCTCGCCGCTGAGCGTGTTGCTCGTTATATTGTAGTTAAGCGTTACGGTGCCGAGGCTGAGGTCTACTCCCGCAAACTCGCCGAGTATTTCGTCAAGGTCTGCCGTCGCCGTAAGGCCGCTTGCATTTGCCGCAAGCTCCTTTACCATTGCGCCGAAATTGATATTGAGCAACTGCGAGATTATATCCGCAATTTCGTTGGTTTCGGGTTCTGTCGTTTCGCTGAGGGTTGCAACGCCGCTGCCCAGCAGTCCCTCTATCGTCGTCACTATCTCGGAGATATCGCAGTATACCTTTAAATCGCTGAAAGACTTGCCGAGTATGTTTGTTATGTTAAGGTACGCAATGCCGTAGGTTCCTTCGGCGTATGCATAATATACGCTCGCTGCAAAGATTGTCTTTTCAGTATTTTTGAGCGTTATATCCGCCTTTGCCGCGGTGTTCTTTATGCTTGCATAGCCCGTTACGTTGAGCGTTGCGCCGCTAAGCACAGGGTCGTAACCCGTTATTCCGTTGGCGTTGAGTACTGCCGCAAGCGACTCGCCCTCAAGGTCAAGTCCTACCTTTACCGTGTTGCTGTTGAGAATGTCAAGCACGGAATTTATAAGGTCGTTGATATCGAGATATTCGTCCTTTTCGGGCTGGGTGAGCGAAGCGGTTGAGCCGTATGCATATGCCTCTATGCCGAGCGAAGGCAGGCTGCCGTACAGCCAGCCGCCGTTTTGGTTGTAGTTTTCAGCCTCGAAATCGCCGAGGTGATATTCGAGCGTTATATCGCCGACGGAGACGTCGCCGAGGAGCACCGCAAGCACGGAATCAACGTTGAGCGTTGCACCGATTACCGTGCCGTTGCCCTGTACTTCCTTTATTATGGAACCGAAATCGAGAGAGAGAATATCGTTGATAAGGGCGGCAATGTCGGTTGCGGAATCTTCGGCGAGTGCGGAAACCTCTGCGCTGCCGCCTTCGGAGCCGAACCGGGCGATAATTTTTTCTATCGCGGAGACGAGTTCGGATACGTTGCTGTAAGCCTTTACGTCGCATTCCGCGCCGAGAATATTTTTAATATTGAGATAAGCCGTGCCGTAATCGCCCGCGGAGGGGTCGATTTCGTAATAAACATCGGCGTTTAAAACGTCGGAGTTGTCGCCGGCGCGGTAGATGCGCGCCTGAGCGCCCACGGTTACGCCGTTTATATCGACCGAGCCCGTAATTTCAAGGCGGAGGTCATCTATGCTGCCGCCGAGGTCGGCAAGGTTGTAGTTTGCAAGCACGTCGGCGAGTTTATCGCCCTCAAGCGTAAGCTGAGCGCTTACGGTCTCTGAATTTAAAAGCTCGTAAAGGCTGTTCGCCGCAACAGTCAAATCGAAGGGCGAATCAGACTCTTCGTGCGAGATTGTCTCCGCCGACGAAGGCGTGAGCGCGAGCGAAAGAGATATGGGCGAACCGTTGTACGAAATGTTGCCGACAGAGGCGTTCGCAAAGGCATATGTGGTGCCGTTTTCGCCTTCGGACGAGGTAAAGTTGAGCTCAGCCGAAAGGCCTATCCCGAACAAATCGTCGAGGTTGAGCGCAATCGTCGCGCCGCCCTCCCTTTCGGTGAGCACGAGTCCGTTTAAGATATCTTCGAGCGAGAAACCCGAATCGGACGAAGTTTCCGCCAGAACTTCTGTATCGGACGAACCGCCGAGCGAAGATACCCAGTTTTCAAATTTGGAAATGAGCTGCGAGAAATCGTTTATATTGACTTTGAGCGCGAAGTCGGAGGAATAATATCCGCTGACCTCGCCGTCTTTTAACTGTATGTACAAATCCTGGCTGTCGAACAAGCTGTCGGCAGAGAGCGCGAGGCGGACATCGAGCGCGCCTATCACGTCGGACGAACTGAACGCCGACATGGGCACGTTGAGATAAATTCTGCCGTAATATACGCTGTCGCCGAGCGTTACCGTTGCCTCGAACTGGTCGCCCGTGCCGTTTACCACGTCGGCAAAAGCCGTGCCGAGCAGCGTGAGCGCGTCGAGCTCGGGCTCGTCGCCGCCCGTTTCAATCTGGCCGACATACTGCGAATAGTAACTGTCGAAATAGTCGTAGTGCGCCTCGTCGAAGGTCTCCTGCTCGTACGAATAGGTCGTAGTCGTCTGAGAAGTGCTCGACATGGAGAATATATACGTTATTTCCGAAACTTCGGTCGCGTCAATTCTGAGCACGCGGTAGTTATCGTCGAAGGTAAAAGTTAAGGTTATGCTCTCGAACTCGGGAAGAGTGTCGAGCCCGCCGCGCGTCTGCATGGCGTACTGGTAGTAATACGCCGCCTTTTCGGCGTCGAGGTAGAAGGTCTGGCTGTATGTTCCGTCACCGTTTTCGACTACGTCGTCCCAGCTTAAAACGGTCTCTTCGTTGAGGATGTATACGGTCATTTCGGTGGAATACTGTCCGTATTTATACAGATACCCCTCTTTGTCGTAATACACGACGTCGTCGTTCCAGTTTGCGCCGGTGCCGGTGGTCGAACCGTTGACGGAGCCTGAGGACGTGCGCATATAGACGCCCGCGCCCTCGCCGTTTGCGTTGCCGTCCGGCACGAAGCACGACTGCGTGCCCGCACCGGTAAAGCCGTATGTAAAATCGGACGAGAGCATAATCCCGTCTTTATAATCTTTGAACGAATTGGTGTACTGCGTGGCAATGAGCGCCGTAGAGACGGTATTGGCCACCGAGTGATAATATTCCTGCCGGTCTAAAACATAGGCAAGATAACCGAGGGTATCGAGCCCGTCGGAGTGGAGCTGGGTATAGGTTGCACCCGACGGCAACTCCTTCCTTACGCTCACGGTGTTGTCGGGCGCGTCGATAATTTTATCGCCGCTGAGGGCCGTGCTCAGTTTCCATATGCCGAGCACGCCGCCGACGGCAACTATAGCGCCGAGGACGCTGCAGAGAATGATTTTGAGTTTGTTGTGACTTTTCCTTAACTTAACCATCTATTTTACCCTTTAAATTTTAACCGTAATTTTTATGCGGCGCACGTTTTGCCGCAATGCAAAAAGCGCTTCGTTTAAAGCGCATAACCATATTATATAGATTTATGATAGGGTTGTCAAATGAATGTGACAGATTGTAATAAAAAAGTATTACATAATTTGTGATTATACATTACAAAATATGACAACATTTTTCAAAAAACGCGCCCGGCGAGGTTATATAATCGGAACGAACGGAAAGAAAAGGAGGAAAAATTTGGCCGAAAAAATTTTTTTCAGGTCGGCAAAGGGCGGCGCGGGCGCAACGACGGTGTGCGCGGGGCTGGGGTTTGCGCTTGCGGCGGCGGGCGAAAGAACCCTGATTGTCGACGGCAACTACGAAAGCGGCTGCGCGCTTACGGTATGCGGCTGCGCCGACATGCAGGTTTTTACCGTTGCCGACTACAAAAAGGGCGCCTGCCGCGCAAAGCAGGCGACCGTTCAGCATCCGAAATATAAAGCTCTGTACGTAATGCCCACGCTCGGCTGCGACGACGGGGAGGCCGCCGAACAGGCCGTGAAAGAGGTTGCCGAACTGTTCGACTTCGTGCTGTGCGACGAAACTGCGCAAAAAATCTGCACGAAGGCTTACGTCGTAACGGAACCTTACGCGCCCTCCATAAGGGCGGCCGACGCAAAGATATGCGCGCTTAAAGACGGCGGCGCGCGCGTTGCGGGGCTGATTGTGAACAAGGTGAACGGCGGGCTTATATTAAACGGCAGAACGGGCTACCCCGAGGAGATTGCAAAGGCGCTGAACGTGCCGCTGTTTGCCGTTTTTCCCGAGGACATGGAGCTGACGACGGGCGAATGGCGGGCGTACAGCATGAAGTATTACAAGCTCGCCGCGGCGAGGCTGAAAGGTAAAAACGTAAAACTACCCTATCCCGAGGCGGGATATACGGGCGCCGGCGGATATTTCCGGCGCAAAATGAGGGAAAAAATATGAAAATCCGTTCCAACGGGCTTGTTTCGCTCGACAGGGAAATAATGACCGAGACCGAGCGCGGACTTTTTAAGCGCGACGTCATGAAGGTTGCGGGGGAATACTTCGAGACGGACGGCGAAGCCGACGTCGACATCACCAAAACGCCGAACGGCCTCTCTGTATGCGTGCTGTTCAAGGCGCGGAGAATCAAAAAAATATGGAGCCCGCAATAAATAATTTTTAATTGAATTTTTAATATTAAAATTATTAATTTTTTAATTCGGTTTATAAACCGTAAAAAGCCCTGCGGGCGCCCGTTTTATGGGCGCCCGCAGGGCTAAAAAAATTAATTATTTTTTAATTTTATGCAGCAATAAAAGCCGAAATTATTTTAAAAATAAAATATATTTTTCACAGCAAAGAATTTCGTTTTTCAGCCGTATATCATGCCGACGGCAAGGCGCAGCTCTTCCCCGTCGCCCGAGAGAGGCAGCGGAGCCGAAACAAGATTGCAGCCGTCGGACTGCGAGAGCCCCTTGTCGTGTATGCTTTCGCCGTTCGGCCAGTAAATCTGGTGGGTGGTGAGTTTGAGCGCTTCGCCCGTGACATATTCGTACGTCGTCTGCATAATGCCCTTGCCGTACGTCCTGCCGCTCTTTGCCTCCTCTGCGGTGAGCCCCATCGCGGAGAGGTATTCCTGCGAATATTCCGAAATATATATATCGCCGTAACCTGCAATGCCGTAGCTGACGAGCACGCCTGTGAGAGCTTCGGAGGCGCTGGCCGTACTGCCGTTTGCAAGTATATACACGTCGATATCTTCGGGGAGGGTATACTGCGAAGAATAGCTCTCCGCCTCGTAAACCTTTTCGTCGCCGCTTTTTGAACGCGCCACGAGCGCAGTTTTGCCCGCCGCGGAGGGGAAACACCCCGCAATTTTCTGCATTACGCTTACAGAGCCGCCCCCGTTGTTCCTCAAATCGAGAACGAGCGAAGTCAGACCGAGCTCGTTGAACTTCTCCACAGCCGTCTTAAACTGCTGCGGCGCGCCGCCGTAGAACTGCGAAAGCGAAATGTACGCCGCGCCTTCGGGCAGGTATGATATGGCGTCGCCCTCGGTTTCGGTCATCTGCAGGGCGTCGCTGCCCGTAAAAGTCCACGCGCTGTCGTTCGTTGCCATAAAAACATAGCTTGCAGAATATACTTCCTTTGCAATGGTGCAGCTCTTGCCCGAAGCGCATACAAACTCCGCCTCCTCTCCGTCGGCAAGCGACGAGACGAAGGATGAAAAATCGGAGGACGAACCGAAATCGGTGCGTACGCCGTCCTTTACACCGTATAATACAACGTCGCCGGAGCGCAGCCCCGCGCGGTATGCGGGAGAGTTGCCCACACAGCTTATAATGGTTATTCCGCTGCCCGGGATATATGAATAGGATACGCCCAGCCCGCTCTTTACTCCTGCGTTCGACTGCTGCTGCGCGGCATACTCCTCGGCTGTATAATACTCCGAATATATATCGAGGTATTCGTCGACGAGCGCGTCGATTGCAATCTCGTCGGCGGACGACGCGTCGACGTCCTTATAATAGTGGTCGGCGATAACTCCGAGCACCCAGTCGTACGAAGTGGAGCCGACGGCGCCCCTCGTCCAGTAACCCGCCAGAAAAACCAGCGCGAGCACCGCCGCGGCAAGGAGAGCGGCCGCAACGGAAATTATTATCTTTTTAGTCTTTGCATTTTTCATTTTTTACTTTCTGTTGTTGCGCCGGTATACCTTATATAAAATTCTGAATGCCACCGCTTCGTCGAAGGAACGCACGTCGAGCCCCGTCGTGCGCTTTATTTTATCCAGACGGTACATCATCGTGTTGCGGTGCATATAAAGTTCGCGCGCGGCGGCGGAAACGTTGAGGCTGCACCTTATAAAACATTCGGCCGTAGTCATAAGCTCAGCATCCGAAAACACCCTTCTCAGTCCCTTCACGTCGCACATTTCCATCAGCTTTCCGGCGCTTTCGTCGCTTATTTCCGACGCTATTTCGCCGAGCGTCTTTTCGAGCAGACTTTCCTCGGAACCGGTGACGGAAGTATCGGACATGCGCATTTCATCTTCCATAGTTAACGCCTCCTGTATTATTAATTATACTACGAAATTAGCCGGCAAGCAAGAAACGGGACGAAATATGCGCGAAAACGACTTGAAAATGTCGTGAATTTTTGGTTCATGTTGGTAAAAAGCGTGAAATCGCGGCGAAAATACAAACTTCTTCCGCCGTAGCCGCGCCCACCCTTCGACGCGGGCGCGGCCGCCCGCTGAAAGTCCGCGCAAAGATTGCCGGCAGACAAAAAAGGGGGCACATATGCCGCAGCAAGCCTTTTCCGTGCGCATTTGCTGCACGAAAAGCCGAGCTTTAAGCGGAATACAATTTTTTTACCGCACAATATTAACTTTGCCCTTGACAGAATATAATTTTTGTATTAAAATATATTATAGACAAATGGTAGCGGGAAACTGTACCCTTCGTTCCGCCGTCACCGCGGTGCGCGGCGAAAAGTTCACCAAACCCCAGAAACTAAAAAAATATTTTTTAGCGCTCAAAACCACTACTGACGGAGATTTATTATGAGTACGACAAAAACAAGCAAAAAGTATTTATCTGTAGTAACGTACTGCATAGCGCTCGTTTGCCTTCTGCTCGGGCTGTTCCTCCCCCTCTATAACGGCGACGGACTGCTCTTTATGGCAATACCCCAGGCGTTCTGCACGACGTTCGGCATCACGGGCGATATCCCCGGGGAAGCGCTTTCGCGTACGTTCGAAGTAACGTTTGCAGGCGCGGGAACTTATGACTTTGCTCCCCTCCTCGTAACGCTGTACGCTGTAATCGCGGCTATCGGCATCATAATGCTCATTCCCGTATTTGCATGCAAAACCACCAAAAAGGGCGCCAACGTATGCGCATATATAGTTGAAGTGGCTGCGGCAGTGGTTCTGTTCGTTTATGCCCTTCTTCAGGTTCTCGCATACATCGACGGCACATACGGCGAAAACGCATGGGACTACGGCGTGGTTCACATCGCGCTCGGCGGCACGCTCCTCATGCTCATCATTCAGTCTCTCGGCTACAAGAAGGGTTCGGGCGTCGTTAAACTCGTCGTTACCGTTCTCGGCGCAGTCGGCGTTCTCTGCCTGCTCAACATACCCAAGCTGTTCAAGCTCAGCACCACCACCCTCTTCGACGGCAACCTCTTCATCGGTTACTTCACGGGTGCGTTCGGCATCGAAGCGGTTAACAGCCTCGTAGGCACGGGCATCACCAACCTCTTCGGCGATTCGCTTGCACAGATGGTTGCATGCATAGCCGTAGGCTGCGGCGGTCTGCTTGCAATCGGCAACCTCGCGTTCGACATCATCGCTCTCGGCGCAGACACCAAGAAAGGCACTCTCGTATTCGACGTAATCAGGTACCTCATTCAGACTATCCTGCTCATCCTCGGCGTGGTTATGCTCTTCGTAATCGACAACGACGTAACCCCCGGACTTCTTATGTATATCCTTCTTGCGGTTGCTCTTATACAGCTTATAATAGCTTCCGTAAGGTGCGGCGTTTACAAACCCGCCAAAAAGGCTGAAAGCTCCTACACCGGCGTTGCTCCCGTCGCATACGTTGACGACACCGTTGCTGCGAACGCTCCCGTTCCCCAGCAGCAGCCCGCATATGCACAGCCTCAGCAGCCCGCATACGTTCAGCCCGTATATCTCCAGCCCGTATACGCAGCTCCCGCGGCTCCCGCGGCGGCAGCCCAGCCTGCTCCCCAGGCTCACCAGGGCGAAGTCGTTTACACGGCTAAGGAAGTATATCACGGCCCCAGCGATTCGTTCATAGCAAGGCTTTCCGAGAGCGAAAAGATTGAGTTCTCCAAGCTCTTCTTAGAGAAGATTAACGGCCCCTATGCAAACGTTCCCGACTATGTAGTCGGCGGCGACAACAAGGATTTCTTCACCTCGATATTCATCTATCTCGGCAAGTTCCGTTCGCTCATCTCCGACGGGCTTATGAACAAGATTTATAACGAGCTCAACCTCTTAAGCTGAGGTTAAACGAAAAAGGCTCCGCGGCAAAGCGGAGCCTTTTTTTGAACTTTTAATTGTGTGCCGCCACACTTTCGCGATTTGTATGGCGGGATTTCAACGACGATGAACGGCAAACGGCAAGACGTGCAAAAGCTTCTCGCAGGTCGTAAGGTAAAACCGCCTTGCCCGGTCACCGTTCGCGCTCTGAATTATGCACTCACCCGCCTCGCCTTATCCGCCGTTTGCGGCAAAGCGACGGGGTTCCGCGCTTACTCCTCTTCGAAAAGTATGAGCCAGTCGGAGGTCGCCCTTGTAAGTATAGACCATATAATAGTTATCGCCGCCAAAGGCGCAGATATAGTGAGAAAGAATTTTATTGTTCAGAACAGTTTCGTTCATCGGTCGGCCTTTGGTAAAATTCAGCCGCTTCATGATAGCGAACAGATACTGAACCTCCGCGCCGCCGGGCGAATGCAGCGCGTATTCCCACGTTTCGCGGCAGCCGTACGCGCCGCGCCCGTCTTTGCTGAACTGGATAATCGCGTTGTTCCCGTATGTAAAGCCGCACGCGCCCGCAAGTACCGACCAATACATATACCTGCGCACGTGCCTTGCCTCCCAATAGGGTTCCATAGGGTCGTGCAGCCCCTGCACTATCCCCTCGTAAGAGGGCTCGGCGTCGAGGCAGGGCTTTTTTATTTTGTACGAGAAATTTTTGAGCACGTACTTGTAGTTGTCCTCGCCGAACGCGTCCTCGTTTTGCAGGTTATTGTCGTCCCACGATGACAGAGTAAGCTGGTCGTAGCGGCGGTGACCCGACTGGAACATGTTGAAGTCGAGCCACGGCGCGTCGTTAAACCACAGGTATGAACCCGTTCTGCCGAACGGGTGAAAGGTGACGAGCTTTTCGGGCGTGTTTTCTTTAAGTTTTTTGCCTATTTTATCAAACAGCGCAAAATTCACGTCACCCCTCACGTCGCCGCCGACCACCCAGATAACGTTATCGTATTTGCCCAGCCGCCTGCTCACCAAATCCACGTATTCCATGATTTCCTCTTCGGTCATGAGCGCATTTTTGACAAGGCTCCCCCAGAGCAGCAAAACAGCAAAGTACATTCCGAGCGAAGCCGCATACTCCAGAGCGAACGACACCTTTGCGAAATACTCTTCCGAATAAACGTCGGCTCTTTCGTGCGGCATCTCGTTTATGTCGCGGCTCTTGTCGCTTGAATAGTTGAGGACGACCTGTATGACGTTGTAACCGAGCAGGCTCCTGTTTTTAAGATAGCGCGCAATCTCCTCTCTTCCGAGATTATAAAACATCAGCCACGCGGTATCGCCCTGCCAATAGAACGGACTGCCGTCTTTATAGATATAATTTCCCTTTATCTGCAACATAAGTTGCATCCTCCGCGGTTTGTTTGTATACATAATACATTGCGGCGGGATATAAGTCAATATTCAGCGATTATTTTTAAAAATAAAAGCGCGGCGCGCCTTGCAGAAAATTTTGCAAGGCGCGCCGCGCTTTTTTCACGCTGTCTGCAAATAGCAGACGGTAAATTTATTTATCGTGACGCTTTATATATACCTTTACCGAGCAGCCGTCGGAAAATACGTTGCCCGAGCAGATAGTTTTTACTATATAAAAACCTCTCCCGCTCTCCGCAAAGACATCGGGGAGCGTTGCGGCGACCTTTGTGCCGTCGGTGTTTTCCGAAGAAACGCAGATGACGATGTTGTCCGCGTTTACCCCGCCTTCGAAGTTCGCTGTTTCGCCGAGATGGCGAATCACGTTGGTTATGAGTTCGCAGGAAACAAGGCGGCTGTCGAATACGTCGTCATCGGTAACGCCGAAACTGCGCAGAAATTCCAGAAAGGGTTTCAGGCAGTCGTTCATATTCTTTAAATTGTCCACCTTGAAAGTAATCATTGCGATAACGCTTCCTTTAATTTTTCGACAATTTTGCGCTCCGCGCGCGAAACGAACATCTGGCTTACGCCGAGAATTTTGCCTACCTCCGACTGCGACTTGCCCTGCACGAATCTCAGGGCAACGACCTTCTGTTCGGTGGGCGTAAGCTTTTTTATCTCGTCTTTGAGCGACTGCGCGTCGTCGAACTTCTCAAACGAGTCGACGGGGTCGGGGATAACGTCGTATAAAAGTCCGTCGCCGTCCTCGCTGGTCACCGTGCCGTCGAGGCTTATCGGGTGGCGGCTCTCCATTGCCTCCATCACCGCCTCTTCGCTCTCCCCGAGCTTTTCGGCAAGCTGTTTTACGGTGGGCTTTACGCCGTGTTCTTTAAAATATTCGTTTGTTTCGTTCTTTATCTTCGCGCCGAGGGTGTATATCCTGCGGGGCAGGCGCACCGAGCGCGAATAATCGCGGAAATAGTTTTTTATCATGCCCGTAATCGTCGGCGTAACGTACGTCGTGAACTGGTTGCCGAGCGACGGGTCAAACTTCTCCACGCCGAGAATGAGCGCTTCCGACGCAACCTGCAACAGGTCGTCGTATTCCACGCCCCTGCCCGCAAATTTTTTTGCGAGGATTTCGGCTATGTACATGTAGTTTTCGACGAGCTTGTTGCGTATCTTAACGTCGTGCGTTTTCTGATATTCGCTGAACAGCCCGTTTGCCTGTTCGTTAGTCATCATAATTCGAGAGTGACAGAGTTTATAACGCCGTCCCGTTTATCTATGCCGCACTTTTCGACGAGCGCGCCTATGAGGGCAAGTGAAAGGTCGTTGTCTGCTTCGGCAGGGGTGCCGCCGTTGCCCGCAAGCACGGCTTTTACTCCGCCGTCGGCGCTGAAAACGGCGGTGACGCTCTCAAAGCCGCAGTTCTTTAAAATAAGCGCGCTTTCGGTCACGCACACCTTAAAATCTTCGGCCGCGTCGACGTCCTTATCCGCTATCGAGCAAAGCGCCCCCGCGACTAACCTTAAAGCCGTATAAAACTCGCTGTCGGCGAGATTGAATTTAACCGATAATTCTTTCATCAGTCTATCTCCATAATGCTGTCGAGCGCGCAAATCTGGAAGAGTTTTTTAATTCTCGGCTGCACGTTGCGAAGTCTGAACGTGTGTCCGTCCTCCCTTAAATGCTTGAAAATCTTTACAAACGTGCCGAGAGTCGTGCTGTCGATAAAAGTGAGCGCGGCGCAGTCGAACACGATGTCCTTTTTGTCGTGGGCATAGATTGCGCTGACCTGGGCATAGAAATCGTCGACGCTGGCTGAGTCTATCTCGCCCGAGAGGGCAATCACAAGCTTTTCGTCGGCGGAAATGAGTTTTACCTGCTGAATCATATATATCTCCTGAATGCGCGGCTGCCGCGCCTTTCATATATTTATTTATAAACCTCAAAACGGCGGCAAAAACAGCCGCAGAGCAATTTGTAACGCGCACCGCTCCGATTTTTCACAAAAATTTTAAAGTGTGCGCAAAATGCAGAGCTTATATGCAGAATATACATAAAATGGCAATTTTATACATATTATATGCATATTTATACATAAAACACTTCACTGTATTAAAGTGAATGCCGTCCCTTGCAGGGAATTTGTTTGACAAATAAGGGTAATTGTGGTATGATTAACTAAATTACCGCAATTTTATGCAATTGGAGCTTATATTTTGGATTTTAATGAAGCGAACCTCTTAGTCAAATATTCATACATGATTTCCGAGCTGGCGGAAAAATCGGCGCTGTCCAACAGGATAGACCCGTCGCTGTACGCAAAGTACGACGTCAAGCGCGGCTTGAGAGAGAGCAATGGCAAGGGTGTTCTGTGCGGACTTACCGAAATTTCGGAAGTCACGTCATGGAAGGAAGAGAACGGCAAAAGAACAGAAATACCCGGCATACTGTGCTACCAGGGTTACAACGTAAGGGACCTGGTTAAAAACTGCATAGCAGAAAACAGATTCGGCTTTGAAGAGACCGTATATCTTCTCCTGTTCGGCAAACTGCCGAACAAAAGGGAATTCGAGGAGTTCTCGGAGATGCTCTCCGAATTTTCGGTGTTGCCGCGCAACTTCGTGCGCGACGTCATTATGAAGTCGCCCTCGAAAGACATGATGAACATGCTTGCGCGCTGTGTTTTAAACCTTTACAGCTACGACCCCGACCCCGACAACGTGGGCATCGCCAACGTTCTGCGCCAGTGCATACAGCTCATCGCGCAGTTCCCCATGCTCGCGATATATTCGTACAGGGTGTACCGTTACTACAACACGAACGACGGCTCGCTGATAATTCACAAGCCCAAGTCCGAATACTCCACGGCGCAGAACATTTTGCACATACTGCGCAAAGACAGCGAGTTTTCCGACCTCGAAGCAAAAGTTTTAGACATCTCGCTCATTCTGCACGCCGACCACGGCGGCGGCAACAACTCCACCTTCACCACGCACGTCGTAACCTCTTCGGGCACGGATACGTACTCGTCGATGGCGGCGTCGCTCGGCTCGCTGAAAGGCCCCAAACACGGCGGCGCGAACATCAAAGTTATGCAGATGATGCAGAACATAAAGGAGAACGTGCGCGACTGGTCTGAAAAGAGCGTAACCGACTACATAGACAAGATTTTAAAGAAGGAAGTGTTCGACCACGCCGGGCTTGTATATGGTATGGGTCACGCCGTATATACCCTCTCCGACCCGAGGGCGGAGATATTGAAGCTTTACGCCGAAAAGCTCGCCGTAGAGAAACACAGGGAAGAGGAATATCACCTCTACGAAACGGTGGAGAACGCGGCCAAGAAGCTGATAAACGAACAGCACAAGCTTTCAAAGCCCGTGTGCGCCAACGTCGACCTCTATTCGGGCTTCGTATATTCGATGCTCAATCTCCCGACCGACTTATACACGCCGCTGTTTGCAATCTCGCGCGTGGCGGGCTGGAGCGCGCACCGCATGGAGGAACTCATCAACGGCAACCGCATAATACGCCCCTCCTACCACTGCGTAAAGTCAGACCAGACCTATATTCCCATGGATGAAAGGGAGTAAGAAAGGAATTCACGAATTTTTACGGCTGGCCGAGCCGTAAAAATCCCGTGACTTTGAAAAACTAAGTTTCTCTGTCGGCGATATTTTAGGGCCCACTATTATATAATCGCCGACATTCACTTCCAGTCAGCCTGCTGACGCAGCAAATTGTGTCGCGCTTATCGGCGAACTAAATTCGCCTTGCGCAAAGTTATTATTTTAAAAATAGTAAGTCGCCGCCCGCGCAGGTTTGCGCGGGCGGTTTGTTTTTTCATATATTTCTAATTTAGCGCCTGATATGCCGCGATGAACGGCATATACGGCGCTTTTGGTTACTCGAAGTCTTTGCCGCGGGTTTTAAAAAACTCGTAATACGTTCGCACGTTTTTAAGCTCCGTCCACTTTTTTATGCTCACGGGAGAATCGTCCATGTCGTATATGCGCGCGCCGCGCATGGAGAGAATGAAGGGCGAATGGGTCGCGATTATAAACTGGCAACCGTAAAAGCGCGCGCTGTCGCATAAAAAGTCGCACAATCTTAATTGCAGGTCGGGCGCGAGGCTGTTTTCGGGCTCGTCCAGAAGATACAGCCCGCCGTCCTTTATCTTCTGCGTAAAGTAGTAAAACGCGCTCTCACCGTTGGACTGTTCCTTTATGTTTTCGCCCAGTCTGCTCTTTACAAACTTCGACTGGGTGAGCCTGCGCGAGGCGACGATATCTTTCAGCCGCTCATAATCGTCAAGCGAGCGCACGGACGAAAGTTCGCGCTTATTGCGGTTGTATTCCTCGAAAAGTTCCTCGCGGCGCATGTCTACGCCCTCGTTTACCGCGCGTATGTCGAGCATATACGAAAAGACGTCGTCGCTCGTTATAACGGCGCTGTGCGCGGGAATGTCGCGCTCGCGGCCGAAGGAGCACATTTTTAAATAGTCGCCGAAAAAAGACGAGCGGTTGAAGAGCGTTCCGCGGGAGAGGGCGAGTTTTTCGGCGATGACGTTGAGCGCCGTAGTCTTGCCCGAGCCGTTGCCTCCGCACAGAATGGTAACTTCGGTAAAGTTGAGTTCGCTTAAACCGCCTCGGGAGAGCACGAAAAAGGGATACATCGTGTTGTAACACGTGCGCTTGACGTTGTTTAAACGAAAGCTGTATTCGCTGTCCCACGAAGGGAATCTGAAAGATGAGAGATAAATCATATGCAATTCCCCCGCATATATGCCGCAACCATTTAACTTCACACGCTCGGAACGAAGGAGCTTTCAAAAACTTTGCCGCTCAGATATGCAAGTTTTCCGCCGCAGTCAAACGAGAGCGATTTTGAAACGAGCCGCTGGCGGCGCGCGCCGTACTTATCGTTGAGCGTGCGGTCGCCGTACTTCTCGTCGCCGAGGAGCGGGCAGCCGATATGCGCCATATGCGCGCGAATCTGGTGCGTTTTGCCCGTGTGCAGCGCAATTTCGGCAAGCGCAAGCTCGCCCTCCGCCTTAACCACCCTGTATTCGGTAACTATCTGTACAAAGCCGCGGCGTGGCGCATCGCTGACCTCCACCTCCGCCCGCTTTTCGTCCTTTTTAAGGTATGCGGTCAGCACTCCGCCCGCCCTTTTAAAGTTATTTTTGCACAAGGCAAGGTATGTTTTTTTAACGCGCCGCTCTTTGAAAGCGCTTACAAGCTCGCTTTCCGCCGCGCGGTTTTTTGCAAATACAATCGCGCCCTCGGTGTTCCTGTCGAGGCGGTGGACGGCATAAAATTCGCCCTTTTCCGAAAGTTCACACAAGAGCGCCTCGGTGGAAACGCCCGAAAATTTATCGCAGACGACTATGTTTTCGTCGGCATATATCACGCGGTGACTTGCCTTTTCCTCCTGCGCGGGGGTGGTATAATAGACGACCTCGTCGCCCGCACGGAGCGGCACGTTTTTGCCCGTGCGCACGCCGTTTACCCTTATATCTTTGGCACGCAAAAGCGCCGCAAAGGCAAAACTGCCCTGCGGATATACCGAATCGGTAAAAGTTTTTAAGTCGGCTGCCGCCGTCACGGTAAATTTTTTCATCGGAAAATTTTTATCCTTAATGTAAAAAGAACGCGGAATATGCCGCAACGAAGCTCAGAGCGAGAACAAAAAATGCACCAGATAAGCGGCGATAAAAGCCGTCACGAGCTGAAAGGCAAAATATATTAAAGTCGTCTTTGCGCCCACCTCCCTGCACGAGGCGGAGAATGCCGAAATGCAGGCGGGGCACATAAGCAAAAAGGCACTTGCGGCAAGCGCGCCCGCAATATCCAGCCCCGCGCCACCCGGCATAAGCATGGCAATCGTCGCGGCAACGTTTTCTTTGGCGGCAAAGCCTGAAATCATCGCATACGACAGGCGCCAGTCGTTCAGTCCCATCGGCGCAAACAGCGGCGTCAAAAACCTGCTTATCTGTGCGAGCATGCTCTCTTCAAGCGCGCACGGGGCGAGCGTAAAAGTAAAATTGGAGAGCACCCAGCTTACCACGCAAAAGAGCAAAACTGCCGTTGCCACCTTAATTATAAACCCTTTGATATAAAAAAACAACTTTTTTAAAACGGTTACGGGCGAGGGTAGCGCCACGGGCGCGACTTCGGATAAAAGCTCCTCTTCACCCCTGCCCGCAAAATAGCATACGGCGAACGAGAGCGCGATTCCGGCAAAATAAAATGCCGTAATCACGGGGAACGGGTTTGAAAACAGCGGCGACAACAGCGTTAAAAATACGGGCATTTTTGCGCCACATGGTATATACGCGAGCGCGGCGACCGCGCGCTTTTGCGTGGAGCTTGAAGTGAACCCGCGCGTGGTGAGTATTGCCGCCGCCGTACAGCCGAAGCCGGACACGAGCGAAAACGCCGCCCTGCCCGACAGGTGCACTTTGGCAAACACGCCGTCGGTTATGAACGACAGAGCCGACATTGCCCCGCTCTCGTCGAGCAGCGTTAAAAAGAGGTATAAAACGGCAAGCTGAGGCACAAAGGAGAGCACTCCTCCCGCACCGCCAATTATCCCGTCGCACACAAGCGAGCGCACCTTGCCCGCGGGAAGCACGCCCTCCACCGCACCGCGGAGTTTTACCGAGATTAGCTCCTCCGTAAGATTTTTCAGCGCGTCCCCCGGCATTCCCGGAAAAAACGCCATAAAAAACATTAAAATTACCGAAAATATAAAAAAGAAAAGCGCGAAATATTTGTTATAAAACAGCTTTTCGGCGCGCGTTAAACTGCAATTACCCGCATAATATGCCTCATTCAACGGCAACGCGGGCGATAAATGCGCGCCATTTTTCGCATTTATTTTTAATTTGTTTTCACCGCTTTTTATATCCTTTAAAAACTCTTTCAGCGGCTTTATTTCGGTGAATACAGGCACGCCGAGCATGCGCGAAAGGGCGGAAGCGTTCAGTCTGCCGCCCCGCCTTTTAAGCTCTTTGAGCTTGGTCACATATAAAACCACGCTCTTATTCATGGAGATTATCGTGCGCGTGAGCGAGAGCGAGTTTCTGAGCGTGAGCCCGTCCGCAACGTTTATCACAAGGTCGGCGGAGCGAATCTCCTCCGCGGCGGAGTTCTCCTCCATGGAATAGCCGTTGAATGAATACATTCCGGGGACGTCGGCAAAGGTTATATCTCCCCTCGTCTTGTATGCGGGGCGGGTGGTTACGCCGTGCCAGTTGCCCGTTTTAAGACGGCTTTTTGTGAGCGCGTTGAAGAGCGTGGTTTTGCCCGCGTTGGGATTGCCCGCCAGAACAACCTTCATACACCGCCCTCCGCGACGAGAATGTGCGAGGCAAGAGATTTTCGTGCGGCGAGCCGCACCGAGCCGCACGATAACAGCACGCTGCTTTTAAAGAGGGAATAGCCGAGCACGGTCACAATTCTGCCGCTCGTAAAACCGAGCGAACGCATTCTCTCTGCCGCAGAGCCCGTCGCGGTGATTTTGCATATCTTTGCGCTTTCGCCAACGTTCAACTCAAGAACAGTCATGGTTATAAAATATGCTCAAGCTTGCCCGCATATGATATTTTGCCGAAAAAGAGAAATGCCCCGCATATATTGCCGAATTACCTTAGCTCAGCCGATAAAAGAACAGCCGCGCAGGGCTAAGCCCTGCGCGGCTTTTTTACTATATTTTACTCTAAGCAAAACTTCATGGAAGCGAGGAGTAATCCCATCCGCTCATAGCGGGTTCATAGATGCGAGCAGTACGCGACCACCCCACATCAAAACTTCATGGAAGCAAGTAACAATCCCTCTGTCACGCTGCGCATGACACCTCCCTTTACACAAGGGAGGCATGACGCGTGCGGAAGGTTTGAGGGAGTGTACAAAGACGTACATGACCGAAAACACCCGCAGGCGCGACACCGTATTACGCCGCTTATATGAAGCTTAGCGACGTAAAATGGATATTGTAACCTTTTCGCCGTTGATGTTCTGCTCCTTTGAGTACGCGCCTTCGGGAGCGGAGCCCTCGGTTACGGAGTCGGCAAGCACGTCCTTTGCAAAACCGGCAGCGGCGAATACCTTTGCCGCCCTTCCTTCACCCTTGTAGAATACGGCAATGCGGTCGGTAACTTCAAAACCCGCCTCCTTGCGCATATTCTGAATTTTAGAGACGATTTCACGCTCCACGCCCTCGTCAATCAGCTCTTCGGTGAGCACGGTGGAGAGCGCGACGGTTACGCCCTTGTCGGACTGGGCGACGTAGCCGTTTGCGCTTTCGGTGAAAATCTGCAAATCTTCAAGCTTTAAGCTTACGCCGAGCCCGGAAACCTCGTATTCGCCGTCTGCGCGAATCTTAGCCACAACCTCGTCGGCATTGCACTCCGAAAGGAACTTTGAAATTGCGCCGAGCAGCTTGCCGTATTTGGGGCCGAGCGTTTTGAGCTGGGGCTTTAACTTGTACTTTATATAAACCGAGGCGTCGTTTGCCACCGTCATCTTTTTGACGTTGAGCTCTTCAAGCACAATCGACTTCTCTTCATCGGAGAGAGCAAGAGGCTTTTCGGAGACCACCACCATCTCTGCAAGCGGCTGGCGGTTCTTTAAGTTGCCCGCGTTGCGCGCCGACCTGCCGTTTACGACGATATCGGTAACGCCCTCCATTCCGCGCTCGAGCTCCTCGTCGATGAGGCTCTCGTCGGGCTCGGGGAAGCGGCAGAGATGGACGGATACGGGCGCCTCTTTAAAGAACTGCGGCACGAGATTCGAATACATCATCTCGGCGACGAAGGGCGTGTAGGGCGCAGTAACCTTTGCAAGCGTTACGAGCACGGTATAGAGCGTAGTGTATGCAGCCGCCTTGTCGTCGGTCATGTCGCTGCCCCAGAAACGGTCGCGGCAGCGGCGAACGTACCAGTTGGAGAGTATGTCGTCAAATTCCTGAATGGCGCGCGAGCTCTCGGTTATCTCGTAGCGCGCGAGGTGCTCGTCGACGAGCTTTACAAGGCTGTTGAGTTTGGAGAGTATCCACTTGTCCATCAGCGAGAGCTTGCAGTCTTTTAAGCTGAATTTCGAGGGGTCGTACTTATCTATCTCGGCATACAGCGTGAAGAATGCATATGTGTTCCACAGCGTGCCGAGGTACTTGCGCTGTGCCTCAGACACGGCCTCTTCGTAGAACCTCGAAGGCAGCCAGGGGGCTGACGAAGTATAGAAGTACCAGCGCACCGCGTCGGCGCCCTGCTTGTCGAGCACAGTCCAGGGGTCGACGACGTTGCCCTTGTGCTTAGACATTTTTATGCCGTTTTTATCGTTGACGTGGCCCAGAACTATGCAGTTTTTGAAGGGAGCCACGCCGAAGAGAATGGTGTTTATTACGAGTAAGGTATAGAACCAGCCGCGCGTCTGGTCGACTGCCTCGGAGATAAAGTCTGCGGGGAAGGTCTCCTTGAAGAGGTCGGCGTTTTCAAACGGGTAGTGATACTGCGCGAACGGCATGGAGCCCGAGTCGAACCAGCAGTCGATAACTTCGGGCGTGCGTTTCATCCTGCCGCCGCACTTGGGGCAGGTGCACGTTAAATTGTCGAGGTAGGGGCGGTGCAGCTCAATCTCCGCGTCTGGCGCGAGCCCGCACTTCTCTTTGAGTTCCGCCTTTGAGCCTATTACCTCAATCTCGCCGCAGTCGGGGCATACCCATACGGGGAGCGGAGTGCCCCAGTACCTGTCGCGCGAGAGACCCCAGTCTATCACGTTTTCAAGGAAGTTGCCCATTCTGCCCTCTTTTATGGTATCGGGCATCCAGTTTACCGAGCGGTTTGCCGCCTTTATGTCTTCCTTTACCTTGGTGACCTCTATAAACCAGCTCGAACGGGCGTAGTATAAAAGGGGCGTATCGCAGCGCCAGCAGTGGGGATAGTCGTGCTCGAAGGGCACCACCTTAAAGAGCTTGCCGCCATTTTCGAGCATTTCGATTATAACTTTATCCGCCTTTTTGGCAAACAGCCCGTTGAGAGCGGGAAATCTCTCGTCGAAGCAACCGCGCTCGTTGACGAGCTGAACCACGGGGAGGCCGTAGCGCTTGCCCACCTTGTAGTCGTCCTCGCCGAACGCGGGCGCAATGTGAACGACGCCCGTGCCGTCGCCCATGGTGACGTAGGTGTCGCATACAACGTAGTGAGATTTTATTTTTGCACTTGCGGGGGAAATGCGCTTAACTTCCGCCGTCGTCTCTTCAAACAGCGGCTCATATTCCAGCCTCTCCCACTCGCTGCCCTTCTTTTCGGCTATGACTTTATAGTCCTCAAAGAAGTTTGAAACGAGCGCTTTTGCAAGGATATATCTCGTGCCGTCGGACTCAATCTCGACGTAGGGTTCGTCGGGGTTCATGCAGAGCGCAACGTTCGAGGGAAGAGTCCACGGCGTGGTCGTCCACGCAAGGATATAACGGTTTTCGTCGCCCTTTACCTTAAAGCGGGCGACTACCGAATTTTCTTTTACGAGCTTATAGCCCTGCGCAACCTCGTGCGAGGAGAGCGCCGTGCCGCAGCGGGGGCAATAGGGCACGATTTTATGTCCCTTATAAAGCAGCCCTTTTTCGTGCATGGTCTTTAATGCCCACCACTCCGACTCTATATAGTTGTCGTCGTAGGTGACGTAGGGGTTCTCCATGTCCGCCCAGTAGCCTACGCGCTCGGACATGCGCTCCCATTCCCCCTTATACTTCCATACCGACTGCTTGCACTGTTTGATGAACGGCTCTATGCCGTACTTTTCGATGTCCTGCTTGCCGTCCATGCCGAGCATCTTTTCGACTTCGAGCTCGACGGGCAGACCGTGCGTATCCCAGCCTGCCTTGCGCAGTACGTGCCTGCCCTTCATAGTCTGGTAACGGGGAATGAGGTCTTTCATAACGCGCGTTAAAATGTGCCCGATGTGCGGCTTGCCGTTTGCAGTGGGAGGGCCGTCGTAGAAGGAGAACTCCTCCGCGCCCTCGTTTTGCTTTACCGACTTTTCGAATACGTCGTTGTCTTTCCAGAACTCAATAACTTCCTGCTCCCTTTGGGGGAAGTTTAAGGTTGTGTCGACCTTCTTATACATAGATTTTAACTCCTTGCGGCGGCTTTTATAAAAAAATAAAGCACGCGTTATTTCGGACACCGAAAACGAGTGCTTGTAAACCACCAAAACAAACTGATATTTGCCATAACTTGTAACGGGTTATGAATCCGTATTCTCTTACTTGCCCGCATCGCACCAAAAGCATGGGTCGCGGCAGAGGCTTTCTGAAAATAAGCTGGGAGGTGATATCCTGAAAAACTCCCCTGCCCTCTCACACCTGCCGCGGGCTCTCTGAAAGGGGAAGTAAAACGGCGTTGTCCTCCGTCGTCGCCTTTAAATTAAATTGTATATTGCTATTATACCCGAGCGCAAAAAAATTGTAAAGCGATTTTTTGCAAAAAAGTTGCGGGCAGAATACGTCCTGAACGGCGCAGAGCGCCTGTTCATGTCAAAAAAATTAAAAAGGGGCGCACATATGCCGCAACTATTTGAGCGGAATGGCCGCGGCGGCGTTTATATTAAGCGGGGAAAAATTGCCCGCCATGTACTGGTTTAAACCTTCCGAGGCAATCATTGCGGCGTTGTCGGTGCAGTATTTCTTTTCGGGAAGGACGAGGGTAAGCCCCGCCTTTTTGCACGCGGCTGAAAGAGTGGCGCGCAGATAGTCGTTGGCGATAACCCCGCCGCCCGCCGTAACCGTTTTTACGTTATAGCGCGTTGCAAGCTCCACCGTCTTTTTCACGAGCGGGTCGATTGCCGCGCACTGGAAGGAAGCCGCAACGTCGGCGGCTCTGAACTGCTCCCCCCTCTGCTGTGCGTTGTGGCAATAATTTATAACCGCCGTTTTGAGCCCGCTGTACGAAAAGCGGAGCGAGGGCGAGTTTTTTACGAGCGCCGACGGGAAATTTATTGCGGGTTTGCCCCCTTCGGCAAGCCTCTGCACGTTGGGCCCTCCGGGGTAAGGAAGTCCGAGAACGCGCGCGCACTTATCGAACGCCTCGCCCGCGGCGTCGTCGGAAGTGGCGGCGAGCACCTCGAAAGCGGTATAGGACGAGGTGTGAAGTATCGCCGTGTGTCCGCCGCTTGCAAGCAGGGGTATAAACGGGGGCTTTAAATCGGGTTGGTCGAGATAAGCCGCGGCTATGTGCCCGCGGATGTGGTTGACGGCGACGAACGGCACGTTCAGCGCATAGGCGAACGCCTTTGCAAACGAAAGCCCGACGAGCAGCGCACCCAGAAGTCCTGCGCCATAGGTCGCCGCAACGCAGTCGATATCGCGCGGGGTTATGCCAGCGTCGGCAAGGGCGAGGCGGCACACCTCGTCCACAGCCTCGGTGTGCATGCGGGAGGCGATTTCGGGCACCACGCCGCCGTACTTCGCCTGTTCGGAGGCGGAGGAAATTATTCTGTTTGAAAGAATCTTTCTGCCGCGGAGCACGGCGCACGCCGTTTCGTCGCAGCTCGACTCTATGCCCAGAATTATCGGTTCGGGCTTTACGCTGAACTTTGAAATATCGTACATAGTATAAATTTAAATGCGGCGCACTTGCGGCGCCGCAGATTTTTTTACATGGCCGCTTGTTTTTTTGCGGCTCAAAGCGCGCGCCTTAAAGGGCGCGCCCCGGTATGGTTATAAACTTATTCAGGAATGAACGGGAAAAAGTTAAATATTTCCCTCATAGGGCGCATTGAACCCGTCGGGGTCTGCCGCCTGAACGGACTCTTCGGGCGACTCTGCGGGAATCTGCGGTATAACGACTTTGGGCGCGGGGAAGCCCGCATAATAAGTCTGCACCATTCCGTTGATATCGTTTGCAATGTCAATCGCGAGGCCGAGAGCAGCCGACGTCTGGTCTTTCATAAAGAGCGCGTTGCGCAGCGAGAGATTGAGCATATATATGACTTTCTGCGCGCATTTAACGAGCTCTATCGACTGCTCAGAACGGAGCGTGCGCACGGGGAGATAGTCGACCGCGTTCACGCCCGCGCCGAGTTCGGTAGTTGTTTCAACGAGCTGAGAAAAGATGCTCTGCGCGCCCTTTCTGCTGTTTATGCCCACGCCGAGCGCGAGGATTTTAGAGGACAGCCTGAAACATTTTTCAGACGTGGTTACAGGTGCATTTGCCATAATTTTCCCTCCGAAAAATATTCACCGATTTATTTTTATGAAAAAATTGAATGAATTTATTTTTGCCGCGCAAAAAATGCAAGATACATATTTTTTTGCGGCTTGATTTTTGATTGATTGCGGCATATTGCCGCACTGATTTAAAAATTTCGTATTATTTTTCTCAGCCTGCTTTTTTGAGATAGTCGATAATGAACCCCTGAATATCGCCGTCCATCACCGCCTGGATATCGGTTGCCTCGTATCCCGTGCGGTGGTCTTTTACGAGGGTGTAGGGGCAGAACACATACGAGCGAATCTGGCTGCCCCACTCAATCTTTTTTATCTCGCCCTTGAGCTCGGCGTCGGCCGCCTCCCTCTCTGCAATCTGCCGCTCTATAAGTTTTGCGCGCAGATACTGGAACGCCATGGCCTTGTTCTGGAGCTGGCTGCGCTCGTTCTGGCAGGTTACGACAATTCCCGTGGGGAAGTGCGTTATTCTTATCGCCGTTTCGGTCTTGTTGACCTTCTGTCCGCCCGCGCCGGAGGAGCGGTACACGTCGATTCGGATATCCTCGTCGCGAATCTCAACCTCTCCCTCGTCGTCGACCTCGGGCATTACCTCGAGCGAGGCGAACGAAGTGTGGCGGCGTTTGTTGCTGTCGAACGGGGATATGCGCACGAGGCGGTGCACGCCCTTTTCAGCCTTTAAGAAGCCGTAGGCGTTTTCGCCCTCGACTTTAAAGCTTACGCTCTTTATGCCGGCCTCGTCACCGTCCTCTCTGTCGAGTTCGGTGACTTTGAAGCCCGACTTTTCGCAGTAGCGCTGGTACATGCGGTAGAGCATCTGCGTCCAGTCGCACGCCTCCGTGCCGCCCGCGCCTGCGTGCAGGCTTAATATGGCGTTGTTTGCA
The DNA here is from genome assembly GCA_018713165.1 of Candidatus Coproplasma stercoravium. GTDB lineage: Bacteria > Bacillota > Clostridia > Christensenellales > Borkfalkiaceae > Coproplasma > Coproplasma stercoravium. The sequence goes on from DVFR01000032.1 coordinate 23,626, forward strand.
TCGTATTTGCCTTTGAGGAGCGCCTTTATGCGCATCTCCTCTATGTCGTCCTCCGCCGATTTTATCATATTTTCGAGCTCGGGAACGAGGCTCTCGTCGTCCGCCTCCTCAATGAGGTCGACAAACGCCTGCGCGTCTTTCAATGCGCTTTCGCCCTTGTTATAGGCGGCAATCTTGCCCTCTATCACGGAAATTTCCCTGCCGATATGTTTCGATTTTTCCAAATCGTTCCACACCTCAGGCTTTTCCTGTTCGGCTTTGAGCTCCTTTAGCTTTTCGCCTATATTGTCGATATCGAGCGCATACTTCGCCTCCGAAAGCGTTTCGGCGAGAGATTTGAGCCTTAATCTGTAATCGTCTGCTTTAAACATAAAACTCTCTTTAAAGTATTGTTCAGCGCTGCATAACGCGGCGCCTTAGCGGTTGCAAAAAATTCTAAATAACAAATAATGTGCGCAAGGCGGGTTTCAAGCAACAAAGTTTAAAATAATTCTCTGCGCAAGGCGAATTTAGTTCGCCGTTAAGCGCGACTACATTTGCGGCGAAGGCCGGCTCACTGGAGGTGAATTCGCGCGACTATATGCTCCGTGGGCCCTTATAAGTCGCGCGAAGAGGAACTTAGTTCCTAAAAATCACGGAATTTTTCGCATTCGGCCAAGGCGAAAAATTCGTGAACTCTTACTTGTGGTCCTTCCAGTAGCAGCAGTCTTTATATTTTTTGCCGCTGCCGCAGGGGCAGGGGTCGTTGCGGCCGACTTCCTTCTTTTTTATAAGCGGCGCCTGCCTGCCCGTGGGATTGGGAGTGAACTCCTGCGGGCGCGTTGCAAGGTTGCCCGCAGACGGCATGGGCACGCGCTGAATGTTGAAGGGTTTGGGCGCGGGCTGTGCTGCCTGTATGGCGTTTTCTTCGGGTGCGGGAGCCGCGGCAGAGCCGTTTTCGCCGCCCTTGTTTTCGGGCGCGGGCTGCTCTGACTGCGCTGCGGGCGCAGGCGAGGGAGCAGCTTTTGCGGGCTGTGCGGAAGCGCTCTGCGAAGGGGCGTGAGCCGCAGGTCTGCCGGGTATGGGCATGCCGGGGCGTATGCGCACGATTCTGCCCTTTAAAAGGCGGGATATGGTCGTCGTCTGAACGCGGTCAATCATCTCGGTGAACATCTCGTAACCCTCCTGCTTGTAGGCGATTACGGGGTCCTGCTGTGCGTAGCCGCGCAGACCTATACCCTTGCGGAGCTGGTCCATCGCGTCGATGTGGTCAATCCAGTTGCGGTCTACGCTGCGCAAAAGTTCGTTGCGCTCTATCTGGTGATAGTCGACCTGGCCGTGCGTTTCGTTTTTGATATTTATAATCTTCTGTTCGTAGGCGTTTATGACTTCCTTGGAAATCTTCTTTATGGCGCGTTCATAGTCCCAGCGTTCGAGCATTTCGCGCGTGATTTCAAACGTGCACTCGTCGGGATATACCTTTACTTTGAGCGCCTCGTTGAGCGCGTTCTCGTCCCACTTTTCGGGCATCGCGTCGGTATTTACCGTTTCGTTTACGACTTTTTCGACATAGTCGGGGATATATTTGAGCATCTGCTCGTGTACGTCCTCGCCTTTGAGCACTTTAAGGCGCTCGCCGTATATCGTCTTGCGCTGCTCGTTCATGACTTCGTCGTACTGGAGCGTGCGCTTTCTTATGCCGAAGTTGCGGCCCTCTATCGCCTTCTGCGCGTTCTCTATGCTGCGCGAGAGCATTTTGGATTGCAGGCACTGGTCGTCGTCGAGCTTGAACGCGTTGTAAATGGCCTTTATCTTTTCGCCGCCGAAACGCTTTGCAAGGTCGTCCTCGAGGGAGATGAAGAATATCGAAACGCCGGGGTCGCCCTGCCTGCCCGCACGTCCGCGGAGCTGGTTGTCTATGCGGCGGCTCTCGTGGCGCTCGGTGCCGATTATGCAAAGTCCGCCCGCCTCGATAACCTTTACCTTTTCGGCGTCGGTCTCCGCCTTGAACTTATCGTAAAGCTCGGCATAACGCGCGCGCGCCTTCTGTTCCTCTTCGTTGAACTCGCGGTCGGCGTAGGAGATTGCGACCTCTATCATGTCGTGGTCGTAGCCCTCCTCCCTCATGCGCTTTTTGGCAAGATATTCGGGGTTGCCGCCGAGCAGAATGTCGGTGCCGCGGCCCGCCATGTTGGTGGCTATGGTAACTGCGCCGTACCTGCCCGCCTGCGCGACGATTTCAGCCTCGCGCTCGTGGTTTTTTGCATTCAGTATATTGTGCTTTACGCCGTTGCGGCGCAGCAGCCTTGAAATCTCCTCCGACCTGTCAACGGTTACAGTACCGATAAGGATGGGCTGGCCCTTTTCGTGCCTTTCGACGATTTCGTTGACAATCGCCTTCTTCTTGCCCTCCACGGTGGAGAAAATCATGTCGGCATAGTCTTTGCGCTGAACGGGCTTATTGGTGGGTATCTCCACTACGTCGAGGGAGTATATGGTGCGGAACTCCGCCTCCTCCGTTTTTGCGGTACCCGTCATGCCCGAGAGCTTGTTATAAAGGCGGAAATAGTTCTGGAAGGTGACCGTTGCGTGCGTCTTGTTTTCGTTGCGCACTTTAACGCGTTCCTTGGCCTCTATCGCCTGGTGAAGTCCGTCGGAATACCTTCTGCCGTGCATCAGACGGCCGGTGAATTCGTCGACGATGAGAATTTCGCCGTCGTTGGATACGATATAGTCCTCGTCGCGCTTGAACAGCTCGTGCGCTTTGAGCGCCTGCTGTATGTGGTGGTTCAAATCGGCGTTTTCGATATCGGCGAGGTTGTTTATTCCGAAGAAGCGCTCGGCCTTTTCGGCGCCCTTCTCGGTTATGGTGACCGACTTTTCTTTGCGGTCGATTATATAGTCCCAGTCCTCCATCTCCGCAAGGATGGCCGCAAGGCGTTCGTTAGCCTCCTGCTCCTCCTTGGTGAGCTCCTTTTTGCGCTTGGAGGGGGCCTTTTTCTCGGCGTCCTTTTTGTCGTCGTCGAAGCCGCCCGAGAGCGTGCGCACGAACCTGTCGACGTCCTCGTAGAGTTTGGAGCTTTCGCCGCCCCTGCCCGAAATAATCAGCGGGGTGCGTGCCTCGTCTATAAGTATCGAGTCGACCTCGTCGATTATACAGAAGTTGAGTTCGCGCTGAACCATCGCGGGAATGGAAGTTTTGAGGTTGTCGCGCAGGTAGTCGAAGCCGAGTTCGTTGTTGGTTGCGTAAATTATGTCGCAATTATACGCCTCTTTCTTCTCCTTGTCGTCCATTCCGGGAACGACGACGCCGACGGTGAGGCCCATGAATTTGTGGACTTTGCCCATCCACTCGGCGTCGCGGCGGGCGAGGTAGTCGTTTACGGTAACGATGTGCACGCCCTTGCCCGTGAGCGCATTGAGGTATGCGGGGAGCGTGGACACGAGCGTTTTGCCTTCGCCCGTTCGCATCTCGGCGATACGGCCCTGGTGAAGGCATATGCCGCCCATTATCTGAACGTGGAAGTGCTTCATCTTCAGAACGCGCCAGCTCGCCTCCCTGAGCGCGGCGAACGCGTCGAACATGATGTCGTCGAGGGTTTCGCCCGCGGCGAGCCTGCCCTTTAAAACTGCAGTCTGACCTTTGAGCTCCTCGTCGCTCATAGCCTGGTATTTAGGCTCGAGTTCCTCCACTTTAAGGGCGAGCTTGTTGAGCTTTTTCAGGCTCTGCCTGCTGTCGGAACCGAGGATATAGCTGATAAGTCCCATTTAAACTCCTTAGAAATAATAAGTGCGAAAAATTTATTTCCCCCGCATACAGCGCCTTGGCGCACGCGCGCGGAGCGTTAATAATCCGCTTAATATTTTACTACATTCGGGGCGATATGTACAATCTTTTTTCTGCAAAATTTTAAATATTTTATGCTGAACGCGCTTATTTTCTGTTGAAAACGCAAAAAAGAAGGCGGCGCCCGCAGAAAAATGCGGGCGCCGCTGCCATAAATTTATAATCCCGTTGCCGCGCGCGCTACTTTTTATTTTATAAGTTTGGTGCGCATTGCGTTGAGCACGGCGATGAGCATCACGCCCACGTCGGCCACAACGGCGAGTATGAGCGGGAAATCCGGCACGGTTACGCCGAGCACCATCACCGCAAGTTTTATGACCAGCGAGCCGACGATGTTCTGGAAAACTATGCGGCGCGTGCCCTTTGCAATCTTTTTGCCCTTGGGAAGAAGCTCGAGATTGTCGGTTACGAGCACTACGTCGCTCGCCTCTATGGCCGCGTCGGAGCCGACTTTGCCCATCGACACGGCGCAGTCCGCCGCCGCCATTACGGGCGCGTCGTTTATGCCGTCGCCCACGTACACGAGCTTGCCGCGCTCTTTGAGCTTTTCCGCCGCTTCGAGCTTGCCGCCCGGAAGAAGCCCCGCCTCGAACCCGTCGAGCCCGACTTCGTTTGCCACGATTTCGGCGCGGGCGGGATTGTCGCCGGTGAGCATGGTGCAGTATGTCACGCCCTGCGCTTTGAGCTGTGCGATTGCCTCCTTCGCGCCCTGCTTTACCCCGTCGCCTATCTCGATGCTGCCGACATATTCGCCGTTCAACGCCACATATATCACGGTGTATGCGCTCTGCACGGGCGAATAGCGCACTCCGTTTTCTTCCATAAGCTTTGCGTTGCCGCAGAGCAGAGTTTTGCCGTTTACGGTGCACTTTACGCCGCGCCCCGCAATCTCCTCCGCGTTTTCGGCGGTATATGCCGTGGGCGTTGAAGCAAACGCCGCGGCTATCGGGTGCGAGGAATATTTTTCGGCGGCCGCGGCGAGGGCGAGCGCATCTTCCGAACTGTATGCGCTCACCCTGAACGAACCTTCGGTTATGGTGCCCGTTTTATCGAACGCCGCAACCGTCGCCTGCGCGAGTTCGTCTATGCACGTGGAGCCCTTTACGAGTATGCCGAAGCCTGCGCAGCGGCCTATGCCGCCGAAGTACGAAAGGGGCACGGATATGACGAGCGCGCACGGGCAGGAAATTACGAGGAAGGAGAGCGCCTTTTTAATCCACTCGGAGTAAGTCGCCCACACATATGCGCCGTTTACCGCGCAGATTATAGTGGGAACGAGCGCCGCAACGACGAGCGCCGCCGCGCACACCGCGGGGGTGTAGTACTTTGCAAACTTTGTTATGAACTTTTCGGGCTTAGCCTTTTTCGCGGTGGAATTTTCCACGAGGTCGAGTATCTTTGCGACGGCGGAATCGGCATACTTGCGGATAATGCGCACCTCGAGCACCTTGGAGATATTTATCGCGCCAGAGAGCACTTCCTGCCCCTCCTTTACGTCCATGGGGAGCGATTCGCCGTTTAAAGAGCGCATATCCAGCGAGCTTTCGCCCTTTACTATCACGCCGTCGGCGGGTATTTTTTCGCCCGCCTTAACCAGAATAACGTCGCCCGGCTCGAGCTCCTCGGGCTTTACGACTATCTGCCGCCCGTCCTTTAAAAGGGTGGCGCTCTCGCTCTTCAAATCCATGAGCTTGGTTATGGAATTGCGCGAAGAGCCGACGGCTATCGACTGCAAAAGTTCGCCTATCTGGTAAAGGAGCATTACCGCCACGCCCTCGTATATGCCGTCGCCCGAAACGACGCCTAATACTATCGCGGCGATTGAGGCTATCGTCATGAGGAAGTTTTCGTCGAAGATACGCCCCTTCGATATGTTTTTTGCGGTATTCCACAGTACTTCGTATCCGACCGAGAAGTACGAAACGGCGAACAGCGGATAGGAAATTATTACGCCGACCTCGCCGCCGACGAGATTTAAAACGAGTGCGGGAATAAAGAAAACGACCGATACTATTATTAAAACAATCTCTTTTAAGTGTTGCTTAAAGAGGCTCTTCGGCTTCTGCTTTACGCTTGCCCCCTCCACAATTTCCACATCCTCGAAGTGGGAAATTTCGTACACTGCCTTATCGAACGCGGGGGCGCTTTCGCACTTCAAAATGACCGTCATGTTCATAAAGTCGACGGTGGCGCTCACACCCTCGAGTTTGTTGAGTATCTCCTCGAGCTCCCTGCCGCAGTTGGCGCAGCAGAGATTCTTTATCTTTATTCTGCGTTCGCCCGAAAGATTGCGCGACGAGGATTGGGCGTTTCCGCTCTCCCCTTCCCCGCCGTCGCATGTCTCCGCGCAACAGTGTTCGCGACCGTGTTCATGGCCGCAGCCGCACCCTTCATGCGAATGAGAATGCGCGCCGTGGTCGCGGCCGCAACCACATTCTTCATGCCCGTGCGAATGCGCGCCGCTCTCCTTGCCGTACTCCACCACCTTTACGTCCTCGAAGGAGTTACACCTCTTTGCAACCTCCTCCGCCACCTCGTCGCTCTCGCACTCGAAGCGAACTTTCTGCGCCATAAAGTCGACGGAAGCGGAACTCACGCCCTTTACCTTTAAAATTATCTCCTCGAGCTCGGCGGCACACGCGGCGCAGTCGAGCCCTTCAAGTTTAAACGTTTTATTCATCGCAGTGCAGGTGCTCCTTTGCCACGCGTATCATCGACATAATGTGTTCGTCATCCACCGAATACAGAATGTTTTTGCCCGAGCGGCGGCTCTTTATAATTCTGTTGTCTTTAAGCGTTTTGAGCTGGTGCGAAACGGCGCTCTGGTTGCCCCCTACCGCTTTCGTGATATGCTCAACGCACAGCTCGCCCGCGGAGAGCGCGAGCAGAATTTTGAGACGCGAAGGCTCGCTTATCGCCTTGAACCGCGCCGCCATTACGGCTATCGCGTCGTCCGAAGGCATGGCGGCGAGCGCCGCCTTTATCACGCCCTCGTGTTCCTCGGGCGTTTCACAGACGTTTTTCATACTGTCTGCCTCCTTATATATGAATGATTAATCATATGATAATATATGTTTATGATTTTGTCAACCGTTTGGATAAAAATTTTTTGAACCCGAATTAATTTTTTTGGCGAAAAGAGCCGCCCGAACGCGTTTTGCGTTCGGGCGGCTCTTTAATTCGGATTCTGATTAAGTTTTAAAATCTTAATTTCAGGACATTGTCCTCAGCTCTTTACCGCCGCGAATATGCCGACAAGTCCGGCAAGAGCGCCGCCTATCGAGGTGAGCCATGCGCCTATATAAGGCGTGTATGTTCCGCTTGCAAGTCCGCCTAAATCAACGCTGACCTTATCGCAGAAAGTAAACGAAGTGATTATGCTTACCACGCCGCATACAACGCATACTATGGCGACAACCACAAGTATGAATCTGAAGAGCTTCCAACCGAGCACCTTGCATATGCCTGCAAGAATAGTCGTCGCCGCGGCAAGAATCGCCGTAAGTATAGCGAACGACGCCATTGCCTTGAACGCTCCTCCGATTTCGCCGTCAGCCTCGCCAAAGGTATCGAACAGGTCGGAGAGGTTTATTCCCTGTGCCTCAGATTCAATAAGCCCGCCGCCTGCCTGCGCGGTAAAACTTACCCAGTCGATGCATACGCCGACGATTGCGACGATGAGCATTACGAGCACGATGAGTATGGCAATAAATCCTACTTTACCGCCTTTGCTTTTAGACATAAATTTCCTCCTTGACATTCGCGCATATTTTCAGCGCATTTTTATTGCAAGGGTTCTCCCTCACTTTCTTAGATTATACAACGGCGCGACGGATAAGTCAAGAAAAATAAAAAAATTTAATTTTTTAAAAAAAGTTTACACCGCATTTAATCTGTCGGTTTTGCTCGTTTATTTCCCTTTTTTGGCTTAAAAATGCCCGTTTTTGCATATTTCACAGCGCCAAAATAAAATATATTAATTATTTAATATTTAAATTAATTTGACAAAATAATAATTCAATACCATTTTATCTCCACCCCGTCGTCGAACGCGCCGCTCTTTAATTCGGCGCCTTCGGGCACTTTGGCATATATAAGCGACGAACAGCCGTAGAACGCGTCGTACCCCACATATTCAACTTCCGAAGGCAAAATAATTTGCGTGAGATACGTGCACCCGTTGAATGCCGAATCGCCGACTGTTTTCAGCGCGCAACCCTCTTCGAAGGTAACCGAAACAAGATACGGGCTTTCGTCACTGTCGTAGAAATAGAACATTGTCGCCGGAATACACGTTACGTTTTCGCCGACCACAAGCGTCATTCCGCCGCCGTCCATGCCTGCATACCCGAACGCATTATAAACAGATTCGATATATACCGCGTCGTATTCGATAGTTTCGAGCGCCCTGCAATGAGTGAAAGCCTCTTCGCCGATTTCGGTAACGCTTTCGGGTATGTTAACCGATTTGAGCGAGGTGCAGGCAAAGAATGCGCGCTCGCCGATAACTTCAATCTGTCCGCCGAGAACAACGGTTACGATATCTGCATTGTTCCGGAAAGCGCCGTCCGAAATTTCGGTCACGGGAAGATTGAGATAATATGAGGGAATGATAAGTTCGTTTGAGGATATTCCCGCCTCAATTCCCGCAACTATATAATAACTGCCGTCCGCCGAAAGCTCGTAAATTATGCCCTCCGTCACCGAAAGCGCGGGGATAGTTTCGGTATATCCGCCGCCGCAGCGCGTACAGGTATATATGACGTATCCGTCCTCGTCGGCGGTAGGCTCCTTCCTTTCGCTCTCCGCGAAGTCGTGACCGAGCGCAGGCTCGCCCTCTTCGGTGTAGCTATAGCCGCACACCGTGCAAACATAATCTGTATATCCCGCGTTTTCGCAAGTGGCTGAATGGTTGGTTGCGTCATATGTATGCTCCGATTTGGCGATGGATTGTTCTTCGGTTTTACCGCACCCGTCGCGCAGACAGCTGCGCACTTCCAAACCCTCCTCTTCGCAGGTGGGTTCTTTTACGGTAATCCAATCGCCGTAATCGTGCCCGAGCGCTTCTACCGGCGTATCTTCGTATTCGTCGCCGCACAGTTCGCATCTGTGCAGAGTATAGCCGTCGCTTTCACATGTGGGCGACACGATAGTTGCCGCATATTCATGCTCCAATCGCGATATTGTGCGCTCTTCCGTCGCTCCGCAGCGCGTACATTCGCGCGACTCTATCCCTTCCTCCTCACAGCTCGGCTGCGAAATTGTTTCCCAACTGCCGAAATTATGCCCGAGCGGGTCGGTTTCATTCACTTCAAAATAGTCGCAAAACTCGCAGGTTATCTCAATAAGTCCGCCGTTTTCACAGTCTGCGGGATATAACACCGTCTCTGTGAGGGTATGCCCCGACGGAGCAGTATAGGAACCCTCCTCTATCTCTTCATAGTCGCAGCGCGAACAGATTATTTTAGTATATCCCGACGAGGAACAAGTGGGAAGCACCACCTCCTCGTGCAATTCATGCCCGAGCGGGTCGCTCTCTTCGCGGTAACCGTTATGGCAGTTTTCACATTCATAATATGTATAACCGCCCGTCGTACAGGTCGCCGCAACCGACTCCGCCGCGCTGTAAACATGGTCGGCAGGGTCAGAAATTACTACGCTGTAACTGTCGCCGCAGCGGGTGCAGTTATAGTGCTCGGTTTCACCCTGCAAACAGGTGGCAGGCTCGTTCGTTACGGCATAGTCGTGCCCCAATGCTTCGATTTCGGTACGAAAACTGTCGCCGCAATAGCGGCAGGCATACTCCCCGTAGCCGGCTTCAGTACAGGTCGCCTTTAAAAAATCATTGAGTATATAGTCGTGTTCGAGCGGCTCGGAAACAGTTTCGCTGTAGCTGTACCCGCAGCTATCGCAGATGTAATTGTTTATCTCCCCGTGCCCGCAAGTGGCCTCTTCGGTATAAACGCTGTAACTGTGTCCCGTTGCAGGCAATTCGCCCAGCTCATACGCGTTGCACGCGCTGCAATAGCGTATTTTTTCGCCGTCTGACGTACATGAAGGCTCGGTCACCGTTACCCACTCTCCGAAAGCATGACCAGTCGCCTCGGTTATGGTGCTCTCATCTATATAGGAACTGCCGCACGCCGTACAGGTATACTCGGTATATCCGTCCGCGGTGCAGGTCGGCTCCGTAACCGTCGCAACATAGTCGTGCTCTTTTTTATCTATCGTCTCCCACTCGGTGTAGCTGCAGTTAACGCAGCCACGCACCTTTTCGCCCTCATGTTCGCAGGTTGAATCGGTGACAATTTCCCATTCGCCCAGCTCGTGCGGCAGAGTATCCGTATACGACTGCTCGTCAATGTACCCCTCGCCGCAGGCGGAACAGATATATTCGGTATAGCCTTCCTCGCTGCACGTCGGCGAAACGGTATGCGCTTCGTAGCTATGCCCCGCGGCAGGAACGGCAAGCTCTTCGGAAGTTACCTCGACCGCCGCGCCGCTGTCGGCAAAATACAAGCCGCAGTCCGCACAGTACCAGTATTCACCGACGCCGCTTTCGGTGCAGGTTGCGGGAACTTCGGCATAGTAAACAAGATTGTGCTCATGCTGTGAATCGTCGCCGCCCTGCGAGGGAATGTCGGAAGAATCATCGTCAGAGCCTCCTTCATCTCCGCCATCCCCGTCGGAACCGCCGCCATCACCGCCCGTATCCGAATCGCCACTCTCGTCGCCGCTGCCGCCGTCGGGCTGTTCGCCTTCATCGGGCAATTCGTCATCGTCGTCCGGCGCAACGATGTCCGGGTCGTCAGTCGGCAGACTTTCGACGGCGGTGCATGCAGACAAAGAAAATGCCGACGCTGCAACAGCGACGGCTGTTAATAAAATGAGTATTGATTTTTTGCTCATGTTTGCACACTCCTTTGTAAAAAATTGCGCGTGCATGTGCCTATTCCCTGCGCCTGAATGCCTTTACACGCGCTTACCGCAACATTATATCAGTATAACTATAATAATTACAAGCAATTTTGAGGTCAAATTTCCAACAAAACCATATTTTTACTGTATGCACAAAAAATTTTTATTTAAAACAGAAGCTTAAACCCGGAACATTGCCATTGCAAAACACCGTTGTAAAATATTTAACTACACCCGTTGCACCGGTTTTGAAATGTTATTTTACATAAAACTTAAACAATTACAAGTTTTATATTCAAAACAATGCCATTCTGCAATGTTTTAATTGCGTTTATACTAAATATAACTATGCTGAAGGGGCGGCTTTCCGCATGCACCGAGTCTTTACACCAAAAAAGCGGGCAGCAAAAGCCGCCCGCTTTTTATCTGACATAATTTATATACAATCAAACGATGTACTTCGAATCGAGTTCGGGAGCCGAGTCGATTTCGGCCTTCTTTGCCTCGTAGCCCTTTTTGCCGAGGAGGGCGAACGTTGCTTTTTTGCCGTTCTCCACGCCGGGCTGGTTGAAGGTATTTATGTTGAGCATTGCGCCCGCATACGCCGTCTGGAGTTCGAGCAGGAACATGAGCTGACCCATTGTAAACGCGTTTACTTCGGGTACGTGAATGGTATAGTTCATTCTGCCCGCGCGCATGAGCGCATACGCCGTTGCCTTGTTTTCGGCCTGAATGAGCTCCTGCATGGTGTGCCCGCCGAGGAAGCCGACGTCGGGAATATCTTCACAGCCGTGAGGTATGGGCATTTCGCAGGCGTATTTGCCGACGGAGATAAAGGTTATAACCTTATCGTAGGGCCCCTCGATATACAGCTGAACCTGCGAGTGCTGGTCGGTAACGCCGAGGCTCTTTACGGGAGTGGTGCCGGCGTTTACCACATTGCCCTCATAGTCCTCCTGCTTGCCGATGCTTTCAGCCCAAAGCTGGCAGTACCAGTCGGAAAGAAGGCGAAGATTGTCGCAATAAGGCATCATAACGTGTATATTTTTGCCATGCTTCATGGTTATGTACATGAGCGCCGCGCACGCAAGAGCGGGGTTGGAAGAAATGCTGGGCTTGTTGCAGATGCTGTCCATAAATGCAGCGCCTGCAAGCATACCCTTTATATCTATGCCGAGAACGGCTGCGGGAAGGAGTCCCACGGGACAGAGCTCTGAGAACCTGCCGCCCACACCGTCGGGAAGGACGTATTTTTTTATCTTTCCGCCGAAAGACTGGTCAATCTTTATGAGGTTGCCGCGGCTTGCGTCGGTCGTGAATATCATATTGCGCGACAAATCTACGCCCGCCTTGGTTAAAATATCGGAGATGATGAGATACTGGGTCATCGTCTCGGAAGTGGCGCCCGACTTTGAAATTACGTTGAAGCATGTCTTTTCGGGCTCTATGACGTCGAGAAGCGCCTTCATGCGCACGGGGTCAACGTTGTCCTCCACATAGAACTTGGGAGCGCCGCCGCGCGCCTTGGAATTGAGTTCGTTGTGATGAAGATGGCAGAGCGCGTTGAACACCATCGAAGGGCCGAGAGCGCTGCCGCCGATGCCGAGAACGACGAAATACTTGAAGTTTTTGCGCACTTCCTTTGCCGTGGCGATTATGTCGGCAACGATTTCGTTCTGGTTGTAGGGAAGTTCCGTCCAGCCCATAAAGAGCTCGTCCCTGCCGCGGTTTTCGGCGACGTACTTAAACGCCTCCTCCGCCTTTCCCTTCAACGCCCTCAGCTCGGAATCCTTGATTCCCCTTTCGCCGAGGAACTTCGACATCATATTGTTATAATCTACGGTGACGCGCATGGATTTGCGCCATTCCTTTGTTTTGTAACCCATACATTTCCTCCGAATTATTTTAAAGCGGCGCGCCGCGCCGTCCTTTTTATATTATAAGGCAATTTGACGGCATAGTCAATAGCCAAATTGAATTTTAAGAGCTGTTTTTTGTAAAAAAATACGCATTTATTATCTTTTGCCGCCCTTTCGGCGCGCGCATGCATATGAAAACGACAGGAAGCGCCCGCGCGCAAAAGTTTTGCGCGCGGGCGCTTATTGTCTATTAACCGACAACCATTCCGTTTTCGTTATAGTATATTGTGACGGTGTAATTGCCTATCGCAAAGCCGTTACCGTCGTATGCAACAACTGAAAACGTGGTAACAATTTTGCCGTCATCCACTCTCAGGAAATTATAGCTGGTATCGGCGTTAGTGCGCGCGTCGAAATAGTATACGCCGTTATCTATCGTTCCGGCTTTATCGGCATTTTCCGTAGTCGTACAAACGGTACGGTTTTCGGTATCTCCCGTCCCCACCACCTGCATGACCTTTGAAACGAACGTGTAAATTTCATTACCAACCGCAAGAGAAGCCTTTTCCAACGTTACGGTATCCATGTTCCTGTCGTAATTAGGCAAAACACCGCCTGAAACAGGCTTATAATCATACCGTACATTATGAATAATCTCGATTGAAGCAACGTCGGCGCTGATTTCGGACTGCAAAACCAGCTTCCCGTTTTCAATTTTAAAAGTATCGGCATTTAAAACAGGTTTCTGATACTCTGTACTAACCGTGCCGATATCCGAATTGTTGTCCGTAAGTTTTATAATGGAGCTGTTTTCGCTACCGTCGGAAGTAGCAAGCACGACCTTCGCACCACTGTACGTCGTGCCTGTTATCTCGGGCGTTCCGCTGGAAAGAATATAGACTGACTTGTCCGCACTGTACTGTTTTAAGCTGCCGTTCATAGTCGAATTGATAATTTTTGTATCATCGCTCCATGTGCCCTGCCCGACAAAGCCGGAAACATTCGAACCATTGGCACCCATGACGGTGCCGCTCATCGTACAGCCGTCTATAACAATGCCCTGGCCGTTGCCGACAAAACCGCCCGTCGCCATCTGTGAAGTGCCCGAGGAAATAACCGTATCTTCATTAACGGTGCAATTTTTAAATTCAATCTGCCCGCCACCGGTATAATACAAAAAGGCGCCGCCATACGTGCTGCAATTTTCCGCCGTAACGCCGTTTACGACAACTTTATCGGTAGCAGCATTGCTATACACGCCGTATCCGAGTAAAGAATAAGAAACGGAGCAGCCGCTGAACGTAACATTTTCAATCGTGTTGTTCAACCCGTAATAATCTGATATACCGAGCGCGCTGTAACCCTCCGCGCCGGATATTTTATGTCCGCCGCCGTCGAGGTGAATATTTGCGGCATAAACGGCCTCATCGTAAGAAGAGGGCAACGCAACGCCGCTCAAATCTATATCTTCGGCCAGTTGTATATAGGTCACTGAAGTTTCGCTGCCAAACATGCCGTTCTCCTGCTGCTCTGTCTGCATTTTTTGCAGGAGAACGTTGAAGCCCGCCGCAGACGAGACGGTATATGGCGACTCTGCGCTGCCCGAACCTATGCTCGTATTGTTTTTGTTGAGAAATATAAAATCATCGACGTTGCCGTCGTTATAGGTCACCCCGCTCAGCTCTTCGGGATAAACGACAGATTTTTCAGCGGTATCTACAAGCACTATCTTGTTTTGGCTCTTCATCCACGCAAATTCACGACCCGAACCGAGGGGAATGAGTCCCTCGCCGTTATAGCCCGACGAACTGAGTATGGCGTACACCTCGCCAATATCCTCCGGCGCGCCATCCACCGAATCAGCGGCAAGGGCGGTATTCATGTTTCTGACCGCCTGAATGTCGTTACTCTCGTTTGCCCTTTCGGTGATATTGGCAACGTAGGAATGAGAACCGCCGCAAGCACCGCAATTACCGCTATTACGATTACAAGTTCCATAATCGTAAAGCCGCGTTTTACCGCCGATTTCAGCGAGTTATGATGAGAACGTACCCCCCCCCCACTGCTACCGGCATTCTAAATTTTTTAAGCAGCATTTAAAATGCCCTCCTTGGAAAATATTTGCTTTATGTTACGGCGCAATATCGCCGTTAAAGCCATTTAAATAAAACACAAAAATATGTATTTTTATTATAACATAAAAATCACGGAAAGCAAGACCATTTATAAAAAATTTTATGTATTATTTAAAATATAATAATCATAAAACCCCGCACTCCATGCGGCGGTTGTCTGCAAAACGGCATTAAAAAATCGTGCTTTTCAAACACTTTACAAAACATATGTTTGTATGGTATAATAAAGGCATGCTTGCAGAACTCACCGCCGACCAGGCCTCGGCAGACAAGTTTATAGCCGACTGGTATTTCAGATCCACGCGGCAGGTGTTCGTTTTATCGGGACTTGCAGGCACGGGAAAAACCACCCTTTTGAGGCACACCGTGTGCGACACGCTGAAACTCGTGCCGGACGAGAGCGCGGCGTTCGTCACGCCCACGGGAAAGGCGGCGACGGTACTCATAAGGCAGGGCATACCCGCAACCACCCTCCACCGCCTGATATACCAGGCGATGACCGAGGAACGCGAAACCGAGATAAACGGCAAGCTCGTCACCGTTGAAAAACTGGTTTTCCGCCGCAGGGAGAATATCGACAAGGCGATAAAGCTGATTGTTCTGGACGAATTTTCGATGGTATCCGACGAGGTGCTGTCCGACATTATGCGCTTCGGCGTTAAAATGCTGGTATGCGGCGACAACGCGCAGCTCCCGCCCGTTGAGGGAATGAACAGCTTTTTGGCTTCGCCCGACTGCTGCCTTAAAACGATAGTGCGCCAGCAGGAGGGAAACCCCATAATACAGCTGGCGCGCGACGCCATGGAGGGCAGATATATCCCGTACGGAAACTACGGCAACAGGGCGTTCGTTTTAAATGCGCGAAGGCTTAAACCCGAGTACCGCAAGAGGCACTTTTTAAAGGCTGAACAGATAATTTGCGGCATAAACAAGACGAGGGCGAAGATAAACGACGAAGTACGCGCATACCTCGGCTTTGAAGGACTGCCCAGAAGCGGCGAAAAGCTGATTTGCACGCAGAACAACTGGGAACAGTTCATCGACGGGGAAATGCGGTACAACATGGTGAACGGCATAATAGGCTTCGTGCGGGACGTGAAATACTACGGAGAGAGCATGGGCTTTATGACCTTCCGCGCCGACTTTTTAGACGAGGACTGCCCCGACGTCGTGCCGTTCGATTCGGGGATATTCGAAAACGGAATGTACCGCTACCGCCACGGCGACTACTTTGAAAAGTTCGACGAGGAGGGCAACGCGACGGGCGCGTTTACTTTGAACAGGTTCGAATACGGCTACTGCATATCCTGCCACAAGGCGCAGGGCTCGGAGTTCGAAAGCGCGATAGTTTTCGACGAGAGCTATGCCTTTAAAGAGGACGCAAACCGCTGGCTGTACACTGCAATAACCCGCGCGAAGAACAAGCTTATAATTTTAAGATAAAAGTCAAAAAAGGCCGCGGCGCGTTACATTTTAACGCGCCGCGGCCTTCAATATAAGAAATTTCAAGTTAAAAGAGCGGCATATATGCCGCAATCAATTAAAAAATTTGCGCCATGCAGCAAAAAAATTTAATGCCGCGAATCGTAGCCGAGCATGTCGGAATGGGCGGATAAAACATAGTTTAAAAAGCCCTCGCAGCCGTCGCGGATATCTGAATAAGCCTTTTCAAAATCGCGGGTGTACCACGGGTCGGCGACGTCGCGCGGGTGCGAGGTGAACGAACACAGTTTGAATACCTTTTCGCTGCACTGCCCGCCGGTGAGGCGGAGAACGTCGAACAGGTTGCCCGAGTCCATAACCAGCACATAGTCGGCGTTCAGCACTTCCTTTTTGGTGAGCTGGCGGGATACGTGCCTGCCCTCTATGCCGTGTGTGCGGAGGGTACGCGCCGCGGGAGGATATATGCCATTGCCCTCCTCCTCGTCGGACGTCCCGCGCGAAGTTATATCGAACGAGAGCGAAAGACTGCGCTCATCCACCATCTTTTTAAACACAAACTCCGCCATGGGCGAACGGCAGATATTGCCGAGGCATACGAAGATTACCGAAATCATCTTTCCCTCAGTCGGTATTTTTGAGTTCGCGCCATGACTCGTCGGAAGGCTCGTAATTTTCGAGATAGTCCAAAAGCTCGTCGGCGTCGGTAAAGTATTTATACATACGCAGGCAGGGTTCGGCGAGGAACTTCTTTTCGGCCATCTCGCGCATGAACGATTCAAGCGTATCGAAATACCCGTTTATATTGAACATGGCGAGCGCTTTTTTGTGCCTGCCGAGCTGTTTTAAGGTGATGACCTCGTAAAACTCTTCGAGCGTGCCTATGCCGCCGGGCGCTATTATGAACGCGTCGCAGTCGTCCTCCATGAGCGTTTTGCGTTCCGCCATGGTTTTGGTGTAGGTGAGCTTGTCGCATTCTGAATAAATGCGCTCCACGCGCTCTTCGCGGAAGAATTCGGGAATTACGCCGTGGATGTATCCGCCGCCGCGCTTCGTACCGCGCGCCGCCGCGCCCATTACGCCCGTTGCGCCCGCACCGAACACCAGCGAATGCCCGCGCCTTGCCATCTTTTCGGCAAGCTCCTCCACCTTTTTCACATAGATTTCGTCAATCGTCGCGCTCGACGCGCCGAAAATACATATCTTCATCGTCATTTTCCTATAACTTAAGTTTAAGCCGCGCGCCCGTTTTTATGCGGCGGCAAACAGCAGCATTAAAACAAAGGCACGGAGCCGCTCTATTATTATATTAAAAACGCGGCAAATTGTCAACCGCCGCATTTTGAACACGGCGTGAAAGATTGCGTGCGTTTTACAGCCCGACCGCCGCATATATGCAACCTTTTGGTTTTATCCGTTAAAAAAAGCGGCGGCGCGCCGATTTTCAGCGCGCCGTCGCTTAACTATAACGCTCTTTATCACCCATACATTTTCCCGAGAATGAACGAAACCAGCCTTTTGGGCAGGATTCTGTTTAAAAACAAGAACACGGCGTATTTTGCCCCGCCCGAAACGGCGACGGGCGGATTTTTCGCACGCGCAAGCTTTACTATCTTTTTTGCAATGAGCGAAGGCGGCAAGCCGTTCTCCTCGTCGCGCTCCATCGCCGCCACGGCGCGTTTTATTCTTTCGCCATATTCGGGGGTATTTTTAACATTTTTCTTGCGGGAAGAGGTAAAATCGGTCTTTACGTCGCCGGGCAGAACGCAGCTGACTTTTATGCCGAAGGGCGCGACCTCGTTGCGCAGCGAGCCGCTCATCGACGAAAGCGCCGCCTTTGTTGCAGAGTAAAACGCCTGGAACGGAATGGCAAGCTCCGCCGCGACGGAACTAAGATTTATTATCGTGCCGCCTCCGCAGCCGCGCATTACGGGCACGACCGCCTTTATCGTATTCAGCGCGCCGAAAAAGTTTACGTCGAATATCCTCTTCGCGTCGGCAAGGTCTGTGTCCTCCACCGCCCCCGATATGCCCATGCCCGCATTGTTCACGAGCACGTCTATCCTTCCGAATTTCTCCTTTATTTCAGAAACGGCGGCAAGAACTGCCGCCTCGTCGGTCACGTCGGCAGAAACGCTGTAAAACTCGTCCGACTTGCGGCGGGCAATGCACACCACGCGGGCGCCCTTTGCCTTGAAAAGCTGTGCCGCCGCCCTGCCTATGCCTGCGGTCGCGCCCGTTATAACTACGACTTTATCTTTGAGTTTATCCAAATTTTCACCTCGCGCCGGACGGGCATTGAATGGAATAAATCGGGCATATATGCCGCCCTTTTAAGTAACTTCCTTTATTTTGGCTATGGCGCTCATGCGGCTGTCTACCCCGAGTTTTAAATAGATTGAGCTGATGTAATTGCGCGCAGTGCCGTCGGAGAGTTTAATTGCCGAGGCTATCTGCCTGTTGGTGAACCCGTCGGCGAGCATGAGCGCGATGTCCACCTCCCTGTCCGAAAGACCGTACGCCTTTTTGAGCTTTATCTGCTTATCCGATGACACGAGCATTGCGGCGTCGGTTATCTTTTTGGCAATCTTGGAGGGAAGAATGGTGTCGCCCTCGTAGGCGTTCTTTATAGCGTCAATCAGCGCCGCAGAGCCTATATCCTTTAAAAGATATCCGCTTGCGCCGTTGTTTATGCCGCTTAAAATATAGTCGCTGTCGTCGAACGTCGTAAGAATTATAATCTTTGTATCGGGGTTGTTTTCCTTTATGCGCTTGGTGGCTGCAACGCCGTTCATCTCCGGCATGCGCACGTCCATGAGTATCACGTCTGGGTTGAGCCCTCGCGCCATCTCCACCGCCTGCACGCCGTCGTACGCTATCCCGCACACGGTAATGTCGGGACAGGTCTCCAGAACGCTCTTTATCCCTTCCGATAAAATTTTCTGGTCGTCGGCCAGCATTACTTTAATCATAACAAATTACCTCACAAAATTCTCGCGCGGACCGCGCGCGATAATTTTTCGTGACTTGAGGAGCCCTGCTCCTCTTGCCGCGATTTTTTCTTCGCTCTCAATTATTTAATCGCGGCAATTCACCTCGGTGAGCCGCAAGTATGCGCAAATTGAGTGCGCCGGCGCAGGCACAGCCTGCTTGCGCCGTTATTTATTTTTATATCCTCACAAAATTCTGATTTTTTGGAAAGATTTCTCCATGCGTTCGCTCTGCTCACTTAGTTTGCGGTTTCCCCAAGGGAGCCCTCCGCAAAGTGTCGTTGGCTTCGCCTCCTCGCGCGAAATGACATATAAAATAAATATTATGCGCAAGGCGAATTTAGTTCGCCGTTAAGCGCGACACAATTTGTCGCGAAAGCGAGCTCACTGGAGGTGAATTCGCGCGACTATACGCTCCGCGGGCACTGAAGGTCGCGCGAAGAGGAACTTAGTTCCTCAAATCACGAGTTTTTGCGGCTCGGTCAGCCGCAAAAACTCGTGAAGCAATCCTCACTTCCACTTCGCAGCCCTCGTCGGGCTCGCCCGAAAGACGCACGCCGCCGCCGAATTCCGCCGCCTTTTCGCGCATGCTTTTAATTCCGTACCCCTCCTTCGCGCCCGCGGCTATGCCGCTGCCGTTATCGGAGACGAGAAGGGTAACTTCGTCCTTGTTTTTCTTTGCCTCGATATAAAAAGCCGTCGCGCCGCCGTGGCGCAGTCCGTTGGAAATGCACTCCTTTACGCTGTTGCACAAAAAGCGCGTCCGCTCCTCGTCGAGGGTTATATCCTCCACGTCGCACCGTATTTTGAGGTCGGTGGAGTCGACCGTCTGCGCGACAATCTCCTCTATCCCGTCTTTGAGCGACATATCCGCGGGGCGTCCCGCAAGCAGGTGAACGCTTGAACGCATCTGGTCGAGCGCGTTTTTCGCCTGAATATTTGCCGAAATTATCTTGGTCTTGGCCGCCTCCGGGTCGGTATCGACGAGCAGCTTTGCCGCCTCCGTCTGCATTATCACAGAAGTTATCGAGTGGCCCGCGTTGTCGTGTATGTCCTTGGCAATCCTGTTGCGCTCCTCGAACACCGCCGTCTGCGAGAGTTTTTCGTAGGCGGCTTTGAGTTCGGCCTTGCTCTCGTCCGCCTCGGCAAGCGCCGCCGTAAGCTGCCTGCTCATGCGGTAAAAACGCATAACCGCCACCACTATTATAAAGTGTATTGCGAGAATGAGAATGCCGAAGAGGCAGCCGCCGAGAATTTCGACGATGGACGTATAGAGCGACAACCCCCTGTTCACGCGCACCCAGCCGAGCACGAACGAGGCGACGAACACGCCCGAACTTACGCCGAATATAATGAAATTGGTTTTGAGCTTTTCGCAGCTCATATAAAATTCGGTGGCGGCGAGGCAATATAAAATGACCGTGAAATCGTTGCCAGTAATGACGGATATCACGAGCAGGAAAAAGAGGTCGGCGCCGTATGTGGCGAGCTTTATGTTGAGCGGCTTTACCACATAGAATTCGAGCGCTACCGAAACGTCGAGCAAAACGCAGCTTGCGACGAGCATGGCATACATCCACCACGGTCGGTCGTCGCGCGGGTCTGCGGAGGCGTACTGCGCGCATACGGTTATCTCCATTACGATAAGCGACACGATAACCGCCGCGCCCAGCCACCTGCTCACGTTTTCGAAATTAAGTTTGAATTTATGCTTATTTTCCATTGCGAATGAGATTGCGTATAGAGTATTCACGCTCGATGTCGTCGAGCCTGCCCGTATCGAAGTAACTGTACATGTCCGTATCGGAGGCATATATCACGTGGTCGTACAGGCGCACGTTGTTCATGCTGCATATAATCTGGCACTGCTTTGTAAAATTATCGTCCATACCCGAAGGCTTTGCCGAGCCGCCCGTGTGGTTGTGCGCTATGACCATTCCGTACGGACGGGAGACCGAAACGAGTTTGATAACCTCCTCGGGACGGACGACCACCTTGTCGCTCTCGCCCGAAGTGAACCTGCATATGCGCGAGAGTTTGCCGTTTTTGTCGACGAAGTAAAGTTCGAGTTTTTCGTATGCAAGCCCGCGCATGCGCAGCTTTACAAAGTCGTAAATATCGCCCCTGTTGGAAAAATTTGCAAAAAACCTGGCGTTGTTTCCCTTTTCCACGCACTGGCCGACGCACATCAGATAGAGCGCGACCTGCTCGCCGACGCCCGGAACGGATATCAGCTCTTCATAGCTTGCCGAAAGCACTTCCGAAATACTCGGGAAGCGGTTTAAAAGCTCGTGTGCGATGGGGTTGGTGTTTTTGCGCGGATAGGCGTTGAACAGCAGCATTTCGAGGATTTCGTGCTCGAAAAGATTGTCGCCGTTTTTGAGTTTTTCGTATAATCTTTGCCTGTGACCTTCGTGCACCTGTATTTCTCCGGTAAAAAAAGTAAATTTATCCGTAAAATCATTTTAACATAAATTTAAAAAAGTGTATAATGTTTTTTAGCCGGGTGCGGCAAATTTTGGCGCACAGGGCAATTTTTGCAACTTGCGCACCTGTTTTAAGTGCGCTTTGAAGGACGGTTTTTATATGTCAGAATACACCGACGACATCAGAAAAAAAATTTCGCAGATAGTGCGCTTCCCCTCCTACCAGCAACCCGCGGAGAGAGGCATGCCTTTCGGCGCGCCCGCTGCCGAGGCGCTCACATACTTTCTGAGCCTGGCAAAGAACATGGGGTTTGAAACGCACAACTACGATAATTACGCCGGCGAAGTTATATTCGGCGAAGGCGAAGAGTTTGCGGTTTTAGCCCACCTCGACGTAGTTCCCGCGGGCAGCGGCTGGACGCACGACCCCTTCGGCGGGGAGATTGACAACGCCGCAAGGCGCATCTGGGGCAGGGGAACCATGGACGACAAGGGCCCCGCCATAATAATGCTGTATTGCCTGAAAGCGCTCAAAGACGAGGGTTTTGCGCCCTCGCGCAAGATAAAGCTGATTGTCGGCTGCAACGAAGAGACGGGCTGGGCGTGCATGGAGCACTACAAAAAGGTCGCGCACATGCCCGAAGAGGGAATTTCGCCCGACGCCGACTTCCCCGTGATTTACGCCGAAAAGGGCATACTCCACTTAAAGCTTAAATTCACCGTAAAGGGCGCGAAATTTGCCGAACTCAAGGGCGGCGAGCGCGCAAATATGGTGTGCGATTTGTGTACGGCTTCCGCCGACGCCTCCTTCGGCGACCCCTCCGCATACGGACTTGCGCTCGAGAACGGCAAAGTCGTATCGCGCGGAAAATCGGCGCACGGCTCCACGCCCGACGAGGGAGTGAACGCCATAGAGCCCATGCTCCGTTACTTAAAGCTGGGCGGCATAGCCGACATTCTTTTCAAAGAAAAGCTCGGACTCAAGGGGCTTAAAGACGAGACGGGCGAGCTTACGCTCTCGCCCGACGTGATAAAGAGCTGCGGCGACGAAATATTTATCACCTGCGACATACGCTACCCCGCAACGCTCACCGAGGAATATATTTTAAGCATCGTCGGCGGATACGGCATACCCTACGAGATAACCAATTCGCAGGCGCCGCTGTACGGCGAGAAGGACGGTTTCCTCGTGAAAACGTTGTGCGACGTTTACAACGAGGTGTGCGGCACAAACGCGCAGCCGATAGCGATAGGCGGCGGAACTTACGCAAGGGCATTGAAGCGCGGCGCGGCGTTCGGCCCCGAGGAGGCGGGCGAAGAGAGCACCATTCACCAGGCGAACGAATATATCACCTTCGACAAGATTGAAAAGTGCTTTAAAATATACAAGCTCGCGCTTGAAAGACTTACAAAGTAAGGCACCGTAAAAAAATTCGGAGCTGCGGCAACGCGGAAAAGAGCGCGCTGCCGCAGCCGATTTAAATTTTAAAACACTTTTTGCAAAACCGTTAAATAAAGTTTTGACAAAACCATAAAAATATGGTATATTGTGAAAGTCGTCACGCAAAACAAATAATTTGCGGCGGCGCGCGCAGACAAGAGCTATCTGCGCGGAATAAGTACATGCAGATGTACCCAAGTGGCTCAAGGGGCTCCCCTGCTAAGGGAGTAGTGCGGGAAACTGCAGCGTGAGTTCAAATCTCACCATCTGCGCCAAAAATACGGAGAGGATAAATTTCCTCTCCGTATTTTTGGTTGTTAACTTGTATTATGGTGAGATTTGAGGGTGGGAGGCGCGAGCGGGAGCGAGCGGTTTGCGTGCGGATTAGAAAATAGCGGTGCTCAAAGCGCAAACTGAAAGGCGGGCACCCGCCTTTCACCGGGGCGCGTCCGCTAAAGGCGCAAATCTCACCATCTGCGCCAGTTTATTCACAAAAATGCCGCGCCGGCCGAGCGCGGCATTTTTCGTGAGCCCGAGAGATCAAGTTTTCGCGGCATTCTCCCCCATTTTTTTGCTGTAAAAAAAGTAATATAATAGTTTTTATAAAACTTTGTTTGGTATTGCTTTTTATTTATATCGGCGCTATACTGTAAGACAGATATTCCGTTAAACAACAATCTGATAAAATCACAAATTTAAATTTTTAAATGTTCTTCAAACCCGGTGAAACGTTATGAAATTTGAAATGTGGTCGGTCTGGCACTATCTGCTGATAATTGCACCCGCCGTTATAATCGCAGCACTGTATTTCCCGCTCCGTAAAAAGAGCTACAAAACGAAATATATCGTCGGAGTCGTCATAGGCATAATTTCGCTGGGCATTCTTTTGCTCAGAAATATAGATATATATGTCAGGACAGGCTTTACGCCCGATATCATCCCTCTTCAGGTATGCCACTTCGGCAATATCATGGTATTCGTGGCGCTCGTGTTCCGCAGCAAAACGGCCGCGTCCGTCGCATGGTGCCTCAACCTGATTGCGGCGTTCGGTTCGCTCATATTCGCCGACGCGCTCGAAGGATATGCCACCATTCTCGCCATCAGGCCGCAGACCTATATCTGGGGGCATATATTAATCGTAGTCGGCGCGCTGTATGCCGTGATTATGAAGATAGTGAGAATCGACCTGAAATCGTTTTTCATCGGAGTGGCCGTTCTGTTTGCCCTGCTTATCCCGTCGATAATACTCAATTCCTATTTCAACGACGTATGCGGGATGGACTGCAACTACTTCTATATATACAATTCAGAGGGCGCGCCTTTCGGCTTTTTATATATCGGCGAACGGGCGCAGTACGGCTGGTTCACGATAAACTGGATATACACTATACTCGTCGTCGTTATAGCTTTTGCCGTTATGTTCGGAATTTACAACATCCAGAAGCTGTTGTATCTTAAAGACAAAGATTATAAGACCTGCAATATATTTACGGCATTGAAAAAGAGAAAAACAGCGGATAAACAGTAAAAACCCCTCCGCCGCGATAAAACCATTGCCCGAGAAACCCGCCGCCACGGCGCAGCGGATAATAAAAATTTATATATTTTTGTGTGCGAAGCTTGCAATGGCGTTTGCCGTGTGCTAAAATAATATTCAAGAGTAACATAACTTCTGAGGGGATATATGAAAATTGTTTTTATCGGCGATTCAATCACCGACTGCGAACGCGACAGAGCAGACGAAAACTCGCTCGGCAACGGCTACGTTAAAATACTTGCCGACAAGCTCCGCCCTATCTATCCGGATATGGACATTCAGCTTGTAAACAAGGGCATAAGCGGCAACGAGGTTTGCGACGTGCTCGCGCGCGTACAGAAGGACGTGATAGACTTAAAGCCCGACGCCGCCGTTTTGATGATAGGCGTAAACAATGCGCTCCACCAGTTCAAATACGGCAAACAGCTCGACTTCAGGCAGTTCGAGCGCGACTTCAAAGAGCTGCTGACGAAGATAAAGGACGCAGGGATAGTGCTTATCGTACTCGAACCCTTCCTCATGCCCGCGCCCGACAAACTGAGAATGCGCCCGCTCTTTAACAAGGAGCTCGAAATCATCCACCGCATCGCCGTGGAACTTGCCGACGAATTTGTGGCGTACGACGAAATGTTCAACGGACTTTCGGAATCTATCCGCTACACCGAATATTCTGCCGACGGCGTGCATCCCACCCACCGCGGCTCGCGCCTGATTGCCGACACGGCGATAAAGGCGATACGCAAACACCTTATGTAATCTGATTTACACAACACTACTTCTTTGAAAATAAAAGAGCGTGCGGCACGATTTTTGCGCCGCACGCTCTTTTATTTTACATCGCTTTATTTGCCCTGCCTTGCAACGCCGCTGCGGATTGCCGCCTCCGCCACCGACTTTGCAACCGCCTTGTGCGTTTCAAGGTCGTACGCATACGGCAGGATATAGTCGGGAGAGAGCCTGTCGCCCACGCATGCGGCGATGCCGTGCGAAGCCGCGAGCATCATATCGAAGTTGATATCCCGCGCGCGGACGTCGAGCGCGCCGCGGAACAATCCGGGGAACACGAGCACGTTGTTTATCTGGTTTGGCTTTTCGGAAGAGCCCGTGCCAACAACCGCCGCGCCCGCCTCCAACGCGTCCTCGCGCGAGATTTCGGGTACGGGATTGGCGCAACTGAACACTATCGCGCCCTTTGCCATGCTGCGCACCATATCTTTGCTCACGCAATTGGGCGCGGATACGCCTATGAACACGTCGGCGCCCTTCATCGCGTCGGCAAGCGAACCTGCAAGGTTGCGCGCGTTGGTTATCTGCGCCATCTCCGTCTGGGCGGCGTTCATGCCCTGCGCGCCCCTGTATATCGTGCCGAACCTGTCGCACATGACGATGTCGGCAACGCCCAGCTTTAAGAGATACTTTGCAATGGCGATGCCCGCCGCACCCGCGCCGTTAATTACGAGACGGAGTGAGGAAACCTCCTTGTTTACCACCTTTGCGGCGTTTATTAGCGCCGCCGCCATAACGATAGCCGTGCCGTGCTGGTCGTCGTGGAATACGGGAATATCCAGCTCCTTTTTAAGCCTCGACTCTATTTCAAAGCACCTCGGCGCAGAGATATCCTCGAGATTGATGCCGCCGAACGAGCCCGATATCAGTTTTATCGTTTCAACAATTTCGTCTACGTCCTTCGACTTTATGCAAAGAGGGTAGGCGTCTACGCCGCCGTATGCCTTGAACAGCGCGCACTTGCCCTCCATCACGGGCATCCCCGCCTCGGGGCCAATGTCGCCGAGCCCAAGAACGGCGGTGCCGTCGGTTTTTACCGGCACGGTGTTCCACCTGCGCGTGAGCGTGAAGCTGAGTTCGGGATTGTCGCGGATGGCGAGGCAGGGCTCGGCTACGCCGGGGGTGTACGCAAGCGAGAGAGCCTCGCGGCTGTCTACGGGTACGCGCACCTTTGTTTCAATCTTGCCCCGCCATTCGGCATGCTTTTTTAAAGATTCCTGCCTGTAATTCATTAGTTCCTCTCCTTCCTGTCCGTAAAATGTCGGTCTGTTGCCGTCCGATTTTTATAATTATTCTACAACAAAAATTTTATATTGTAAAATAATATTGCCGCATAAAAAAACATACTTTATATAATTTCACAAAATTTCGGGGCACGAAAACTTTCGCGCCCCGCAGCAATTCAGACATTTATATTATCCATACTTTTATCTGCCCGTTTAAAAAGCCATGCGCCCGCAGCCGGAACTCACAAAGGCGGCTGTGCCGACCGCGCCGTTTTCGCCCTGCGCGCGCGGCGCGCCTTAACTGCAAAGAGCCTGCCGCCCGCAAGAGGAATCTGCCTGCCGCGGCGCCTGTCTTTAAAGCGCAGAACCGCCTTATACAGCTCGCCCACGAGCACCACGGAGAGCGAAAGGGCGGTAACTATGCCCCATTGAACGGCATTCAGGGCGGTAAGCCCGAACGCCGATTCGAGAGGAGGCACGACGCACAGGAGCACGTTTATGCCCACGCCCGCAAGCACCGTTGCGATGAGTATTTTGTTGGTGAACAGCCCCGAAAACGCCGAGGCGCGCTCAGACCGCGTATTGAACGCGTGGAAGAGTTCGAGGAAGGATATTGTGAGGAAGGTCATCGTGCTCGCAACGGCATTCCCCCACGCCGCCAGCGCGCCGATAAACACGCCGAGCGTCACGGCCGTCATATACAGCCCGAAAAAGAGCACCGAAAGCATCGCCCCGCGCGAAAACAGCGCCTTTTCCGCCCGCTCGGGCGGTCTGTGCATCGCGTAGTCGTCGGCGCGTTCGCACCCAAGCGCAAGCACGGGAAAACTGTCGGTTATAAGGTTTATCCAAAGCAGTTGCGTGGAGCGGAGAAAATCGAAATTGAAGAACGCGAGCGAGGCGACGAGCACGGCGAGCACTTCGGCAAGGTTGGTCGCGAGGAAAAAGCATATCGTCTTTTTTATGTTCGAGAAAATGCGCCTGCCCTCGCGCACGGCGGCGACTATCGTCGTGAAATTGTCGTCGGTGATAACCATGTCGGAGGCGTTTTTGGTCACGTCGGTGCCGCTCTTGCCCATGGCTATGCCTATATCCGCCGTTTTTATGCTCGGCGCGTCGTTCACACCGTCGCCCGTCATCGCGACGACGTTGCCGTTCTCCTTCAGATGCGTGACTATGGCGTTTTTATGCCTCGGCGTAACGCGGGCAAAAACCGTACACCTTTTAACCGCCTCGCGCCACTCGGCTGGGGTCATTCTGTCGAGTTCCTCGCCCGAGGCGACCTGCTCCTCCCGCTCGGCTATGCCCGCCTTTTTTGCTATCGCGTACGCCGTCTTTTTGTGGTCGCCCGTAATCATTACGGTGGTGATTCCCGCGCGCACGCACTCCTTCACCGCCTGTTCCACGCCCTCTTTGAGCGGGTCGGTCATTCCGCACAGTCCCAGATATATCAGCCCGCTCTCCCTCGCGCTGCCGTCGCAGTAAGCAAACGCAAGCACGCGCAGGGCGCGGCCGCTCATCCCGTCGCTGCTTTCAAGAATTCGTTTTTTGTCATCGGGGGTAAGCGGACGCACGCCGCCTTCAGTAAAAATGCGCGTGCACGACTTTATCAAAACGTCGGGCGCGCCCTTTGAAAAGGAGAATTCACCCGCATATATATCCGAATTACCGCCGTTTTGCGCGGCGGCGGTACCGCTCTTTGCGGCAAGTTTTACGCCCACCGTCATCATCTTCCTCTCGGAAGAGAACGGAATTTCGGCAAGGCGCGAAAATTCGGGCTTTTCTTCGTGCAGGCAGGCGTATTCCTTTACGGCGACCTCCGTCGGGTCGCCCATATATGCGCCCCTTTCGCCCTTCACGTTCACGCACGCGTGCATGCACAGATACAATTTTTTCCTCGCGGCGGGAGCGCAGTCGACTTCGGCGACGCGCATTTTATTTTCTGTCAAAGTGCCCGTTTTATCGGTGCACACGTAGTTGCACCCGCCCAGCGTTTCCACCGATTTGAGCTTGCGTATAACCACGTTCTTTTTGCTCATGCGCTGAACGCCCATCGCCATTATTATGGTGACGACGGCGGGCAGCCCCTCGGGAATGGCGGCGACGGCTATCGCGACGGCGGTCATAAAATTCTGCGCTATACCCTCCCGCCGCGCAATGAGCGAGAGCACGAAAATTACCACCGTTACGGCGAGCACGAAACCCGTTATAAATTTTCCCAGTTTGTTTAAGCTGTTTTCGAGCGGGGTCGGGCTATCCTTCGCGCCCGAGAGCATTGCGGCAATTTTTCCGATTTCGGTATTCATTCCCGTGGCGTACACCACAGCCGTCGCCGTGCCGCTCAATACATACGACGAAGAGAAGAGAATATTGGTCTGCGCCGAAGGCGGAACGTTTTCGCCCGAAACTTTCGCCGCCGACTTCGCCTCGCCCACGCTCTCGCCCGTGAGGGCGCTTTCGTCGCATTTAAGCGCCGCGCAGGAGAGTATGCGGCAGTCGGCGGGCACCATATCCCCCTCCGAAAGGGTGATAACATCGCCCGGGACGAGTTCCTCGCTGTTTATGGCTACATCTCTGCCGCCGCGGCGGCACTTTACCGTGCATACCGAAAGTTTTTTTAAATTTTCGATTGCCTTATCCGCGCGGTATTGCTGAACGGCGCCCACGGCGGCGTTTAAAAGAATTATAAACAGAATAATAAAGGTATCGGTCAAATCGGAGCGGTCGCCCGAAATGAAGGCTATCACCGCGGTGACGGCGGCGGCAGCCATTAAAAGAATGGTCATAACGTCTTTAAACTGTGCGATAAACAGTTTAAAGAAACCTGTTTTTTTGCCTTTTTCGAGCGCGTTTGCGCCGTATTTCTGCAAGCGGAGCTTAGCCTCTTCGTCGGAAATGCCGACAGGGGACGAGCCGAGGCTTTTGAGCGCCTCCTCCGCCCCCGAACGGTAAAAGTTGAACATCAGTCACCTCAGAGATTGTTAAAATATAGATATTCACCCTCCCGCCGCCGTATGACACCCCCGCCGCAATAGTCAAAACAACAATTCGCATTTTTGGCAAAAAATAAACCC
Organism: Candidatus Coproplasma stercoravium; assembly: GCA_018713165.1. Lineage (GTDB taxonomy): Bacteria > Bacillota > Clostridia > Christensenellales > Borkfalkiaceae > Coproplasma > Coproplasma stercoravium. The sequence continues at coordinate 53,281 of DVFR01000032.1, forward strand.
TGCGGTTTTTACCGCAGGGTTTATCAAGTTATCTTTAATTTGTTATTGACGAGCCACTGAAATAATTTTCAATCATTGAACTTATCTGACTCAAATCATTAACAGCGAGCCACGCCGTCGCTTTATATGTCTGACCGTTTATTTCTTTTTGGAATGTTCCACCTAAATTACCGAAGAAGAAATATGTCGCACAAGTGAACTTTATCGTATAAGGCTCATTTTCACCGTCCTCAACAAAGTAAGAGAAAATCTTATCAATAGGGAAGTAACTATATTGTGTGTCAATTGTTGTATTTTCCCCGTTTACAAGCTGGAAATAATCGCCATCATAAACAAAAGTTGATACTCCTTCACCCGGAACAAGTTGCACATTATTATTGTTTGATATATCTATGCTACTCGTATCTATCGAAAGCGTTTTATTATTCATATTGATACAGCCACCCAACAATGCCGCTTCACCTTGCGATGCGGAAACAGTGCAATTCTCTAAGGTTATATTTTTTAAGGTAAGCTTATTATTGCCACCTGCGTGGTATCCCCACAATATGCCGACCTTTTTAGTTTCATACACTGAACTGTCTATTACTTTGACGTTTTCAAATGAAGCATTGCCCGAAATATACCCTGCAAAAACTGCTGCTTGTGAGTTCACATACGAGCCTATTGTTGCACTTTCTACAGTTATATCTTTAACCGTTAAATTATTTACAACGGTAAACATTGAATTACCGTAACTTGAAGAATAATTTCCGTCTGAATCATGCGCAAGCTGAGCATGTTCAGCGCTTACATATAATCCAGATATAGTCCGACTCGTACCATCAACATCCGACTTAAGCGTAACAATAGGGTTCTTACTATAATCCCCGCCAAAATTAACATCCGCACCCATAAGATTTATGTCAGAAGTTAATGTTATCGTAATATTTGTGCACGGGATAACAAGGAACAAGGATGAATGAGGAATATATTTCCCGAAAATTAAGAGTACTGTAAATTTTTGCGCATACGCGCCCTCGGAAGTCTATCCCACTATACACGAAGGCAAAACGGCGTTGGCGATTACTAACAAAATGGTATTTACTGTCAAGTTATGAAAAATTTTATCAAAACCCAAAATATATTGCAGGATAGCCGCGGCAGACACGGCGCTGCGGCACTATACGGAGATGTTAAAAAACTTGGCGAAAAAACGCCGCGGGCATATTGCCTGCGGCGATAAGAATTTAAGATTTGTGCCGATAAAAGTGCGCGGTTGAATTTTTGTTCAAACCTGCGGCACTTTTACGACTTCCCCCATCGGCAAAAAACGCTTTGCCGCTTTTGCCACACCCTGCGCTTTGCCGCGCACCGGCGTTTATGGTTTTTGTTCTGCGGATTTTCCTCCGCTTCACACCTATATTATATTATGCAGAAGTAAAAAAATGCGCACAAATTTGTAAAAATTAAGTAAAATTTTTTGTTTTTTACAATTACATACCGCCGCGCGCCCTTTTGCCGCGCTTTAAGCTTGCCTTTTTTGCACGATTGTTTTAAACTGTAAACATGAAATTTGTTACGGGTTATAAAAAAGGAGCGTTTTTAACGCTTGCCGCCGCGCTTGCCGTTATATTTGCGGCCACCATCGTTATGAACGCCCTGCGCGAATACGACGCCGTGCGCCCCGTAGAATTTTTTATAGCCCCGATATGCGCCGCCGCGGCGGCGCTCTTTATAAGAGAAAACAAAACGGAGGGAACGCTCGTCGTCGCGGCGCTGCTCTCCACCACCTGCGCCGATTTTTTTATGGTGATTCTGGAAGATTTCTATCTGATTTCGCTCACCTTTTTCTCGGCCGCGCAACTGCTCTATTATGCCCGCATACTTTTAGCCCGCGCAAAAGAGGGCAAAAAATATATTGCGGCAAGCGTGTGCATACGCGCGGCAGTAAGTATTGCGGTATGCGCGGCTGCGCCGTTCGTCGTGCCGCAGGCGGGAGCTTTGGCGGCGTTCGCCGCGTTCTACTTTATAAACCTCGCGGCAAACTGCGCGGAGGCGTGCGTGCTGTGCGTGTACGTTAAAGGGCGCGGAAGGCAGACAATTTTTTCCGCCATTACATTTGCCGCAGGACTTGCGCTCTTCGTAGGGTGCGACGTATGCGTTGCGCTCAACGTTGCACGCGTTGCGGGAATAACGCTCGGCGACGGCGCAATTTATGCGGTGAACATTCTGATATGGATATTTTACGCCCCTTCGCAGGCGGCGCTGGCGCTTTCGGCAACGGCAAGATTAAATAAAAATTTAAACGAAGAGCCCTTGGGGGCAGAAAAAAAGGAGTTGCGATGAAAACTGAAAATGACGTTAAGGCGGGGAAGGCAGTAAATTACATCGTTACGGCGGTGTTCGCGGCCATGCTGTTTATATTTTTGCTCTCCTTTTCGATAAGCCTGCCCATTTTAAACCGCTGGTTTTACTACATTCAGATAAACACGCTGCATTTAGAGGAGGCTAGCGGATACACCTACGCCGAGATAAAGGAGGCGTTTGACGAGATAATGGACTATCTGCTGCTTCCGGGGCGCGAGTTCGGCGAGGGCGTGTTCCCCTACTCCGAGAGCGGCGCGGCGCACTTTATGGACTGCAAGCCGCTGTTCGTTTTAGACGTGGCACTTGCGGGCGCGAGCGCGGGCATAGTTTTAATAATAGCCGTGCTGCACTTTACGAAGGTTGTGAAGATAGGCAGGCTGTGCGGGCTTTCGGCGACGTTCTGGACGGCGCTCGCCGCGATAATCGTGCCGATAGTTCTCGGCTGTCTGATTGTCTCCGACTTCGACAGCGCGTTCGTCATATTCCACTCGATATTCTTCCCGGGCAAGGACAACTGGCAGTTTAATCCGCGCACCGACCCCATAATTAACGTATTGCCCGAACAGTTTTTTATGAACTGCGCGATATTTATAGGCGTGGGGCTGATAGTATTTTCGGCGGCAGCCATAGCGGGCAGCTGCATTGCACGCCATATACGCAAAAAGAACGAAACGGCTTTTGAAAGCACCCGCGACAACGAAAACATTATACCGGATTGACAAAAAAATAAATTAATATAATACGTCAAACGGTCTGCGCCCGCGCTGAAATGCGCGGGCGCAGACCGTTATTTTAAAAAAATTAAAAACAGCGTTAACAAAATGGTAGTTTGGCGATATTAGATAAAATATAAGTCAAAATATTATATATAGAGAGAAATTTTTTGACTGGTTTTTATGGAAATCATTTTGGGCCAAAGACTGAAAGGACTGCGCGAAGAAGCAGGAATGACCCAGAAAGAAGTGGCGGCCAAACTGGGAATAAACAGCGTAACCTACCTGCACTACGAAAAATCCCAGCGCCAGCCTTCGCTTTCTATGCTTGCCGATATGGCAAAACTTTCCGACGTTTCGGTCGACTACCTTTTGGGCCTTTCAGACTACATGTAAAAATTAATACGGCGCGGCAAATAGTTGCCTGTTTCAAAGCAGGGCGCAGCAGTGTGCCCTGTACCCCCTCTTTGAAAACCCCGTCGTCGACTAAAAAAGTCGGCGGCGGGGTATTTTAATATGCCTTTTTTCTTTTTATCCGCGGGAGCAGGCCTGCGCATATGTTATTTCCCGAAAAGTTCATTTTCGACTTCTTCGCAATAGCGTACAGACTCCATCGCGTCCTTTGCGTACTTCGTAGCGCCAATCATTTCGGCATACTCCTTATTGAGCACCGCGCCGCCGACTAATGTGCGCGCCGAGGGGTACTCCTCCTTTAAGAGCTCGATGGTATCCTTCATCGAAGCGACGGTCGTCGTCATGAGAGCAGAGAGCCCGACCACCTCCGCGCCAACTTCCTTTGCCTTATCGACGATGGCGCGGGCGGGGACGTCGCGCCCCATGTCGTAAACTTTGAAGCCGTAATTTTCGAGCAGCGTTTTAACTATATTCTTGCCTATATCGTGAATGTCGCCCTTCACGGTGGCGATTACGATTTTAAGGTTTTTTGAATTTCCGCCGCCCGAAAAGGCTCTCTTTATGACCTCGAACGCGCCCGACGCCGCCTCGGCGCTCATCAGAAGCTGGGGCAGGAAGAGCGTTTTGTTTTCAAACCCCTTGCCGACCTCGTCGAGGGCGGGAATTATCTGCCCGTTTATCACGTCGAGCGGGGCGCACGTCTTTAAAAGTTCAGCCGCCGCTGCCTCCGCCTCGGTTTTGAGTCCCTTTTCGACGCAGTATTTCAGCGAGCCCTTCTCGCCGCTCTGCGCGCCCTTTTCGCCCGATTGGGCGTAGGATATGCTCGTCTGAACGGACTGCGCATATACGATATAACTAAGGCACGCCCTGTCGTACCCCGCGAGGGCGCAGTACGATTTGTAGGTTTTTATCATCTCCTGCGAGTTGGGGTTTATTATCGCCGCCGAGAGCCCGTTCGAGAGCGCCATCGCAAAGAACGTGCCGTTAATAAGGTCGCGGTTGGGCAGTCCGAACGATATGTTTGAAACGCCGAGGGAGGTATTTACCCCCATAGTATGCCGCAAATAACGCAGTGAACCTATCGCCGCTTCCGCCGCCGTACCGTCGGCGGATACCGCCATGGCGAGCGTATCGAAGATTATATCCTTCTTTTTAAGCCCGTACTTTTCCGCCTCTTTGAGTATCTTTTTTGCAATCTCAATCCTCCCCTCCGCCTTTGAGGGAATTCCGCTCTCGTCGAGGGTGAGCGCGATGACCGCGCCGCCGTATTTTTTTACGAGCGGGAACACCGCGTCCATAACCTCCTGTTTGCCGCTTACCGAATTTACGAGCGGTTTGCCGTTGTAGCGGCGCATCGCTCGCTCCATTGCAACGGGGTCGGAGGTGTCTATCTGCAGGGGAAGGTCGGTCACCGCCTGGATTTCGCACACGGCGCGCTCTAAAACGGATGGTTCGTCTATCTCGGGCAGACCGACGTTCACGTCTAAAACGTGCGCGCCGCGCTCCGCCTGGTTTACGGCTTCGCCGAGTATGTACGCCATATCCCCGTCTTTGAGAGCCTGTTTGAGCCGCTTTTTGCCCGTCGGGTTTATCCTTTCGCCGATGAGCACGGGCGCGCCGCCGAAGTATACGGCGTGCGTGTACGAGGAGATGACCGTAAGGTTTTTATCCTCAATCTTTTGCGGCGAAAACTCCGCCGCAATCTGCGATAGTTGCGCTATATATGCGGGTGAAGTGCCGCAACAGCCGCCGACGACGCGCACGCCGAGGGCGAGAAGTTTTTTCATTTCCGCGGCAAATTCGCCGCTGTTTACGTTATAAACCGTGCGCCCCTCCCGCTCTTCGGGAAGCCCGGCGTTCGGCTTTACCACGACGGGCACGGATGCGCACTTTAAAAAGCGCTCTGCCGCAGGCAGCATATCTTTGGGCCCGAGCGAACAGTTGAGGCCTATGGCATCGGCTCCGAGTCCCTCTAAAAGCGCGGCGACTGCCTCGGGTTCGGCGCCCGTCATCATCTTGCAGTCGGAACCGAACACACCCGTGGCGATTACCGGAAGCCCGCGTCCGTACTCCTTTGCGGCGAGCACCGCCGCTTTGAGTTCGTAGACGTCGTTCATCGTTTCAATCGCGATAAGGTCTGCACCCGCCTCCGCGCCTGCAGAAATCGTCGCGCCGAAAATTTTTACGGCGGCTTCAAAGTCGAGGTCGCCGAGCGGCTTTAAAAGCTTGCCCGTGGGGCCCACGTCGAGCGCGACGAATTTATTTTTGCCGTTTCCGCGCGCACGGAGGGCGCACGCAACGCCCGCGGCGACCACCTCTTTGGTTCTTTCGCCGAATTTGAGGCTGTTCGCGCCGAAGGTGTTCGCGTAAACGACGTCGGCGCCTGCGGCAAAGTATGCACTGTGTATGCCCTCAATCACGTCGGGGCGGGAGATATTCCACTCCTCGGGCAGCTCGCCGAGGGCGAGCCCCGCGTTTTGCAGCTCGGTGCCCATCGCGCCGTCCAAAACAACTATATGGTTTTTTAAAAAACTCTTAAAGTTCATAACTAAATCTTATTTTTTAAATGCGGCAATATTTTTGCCGCGCAATTCAGTTCCCTTTCGCCTTTATCCCGACTATTGCCGTAACGCTCTTTTCGGGAATCATCAAATCGCCGTCGGTTAAAGTTACGCCTATGTTTTTGGTGACCGAAAGCGCGGGGAAAATTTCGCGCTGGAGCTTTAAGGGCAAATCGCCGTAACCGCAGGAAAAGCGCGGACGGGTGGAACCGTTTTCGGCAGTTATTATGCCGTTGACTTCGTCGCACCACTGCTCGACCGCGGCGGCACCCATTGCCTGCAACACGACGGCGCGTGCGGGCGAAAGTCTGTTGTATTTTACAATCAGCCTGTCTACCCCCGCCCCGACGGTAGCCGCGAAGAGCGCAATCTTTTCACACCCCGCGAGATTGCGCGAAAGAGACCGGCTGTTGACCTTCGCAAAGCCGAGGTCGAGGAAGTCGCCTTCGCCGCGCGTGAGCGGAAACATTTCGTACACCGCCTTGGGTGCGAGCACGGGCATGAGCATACCCTCGCACTCCGCAAGGAGCTGTTCTATCCCCTCAACGCTCTTTACGCCCGCGTAGCCGAGATAGCGCAGGGTCTCCTTTATGTCGAGCTTTTCAATTCTGCCGCTTAAAATTTTTGCCATAGCTTAAATTATACCCGCAAGGTTGTCCTTTATCGCCTTTGCGACGTCGGGCTTGTTCATTGAATAGATATGTACCGCCTTTATGCCGTTGGCGTAGAGGTCAATCACCTGCTCGGTGGCGTATGCAACGCCCGCCTGGCGCATAGCCGCGGGATTATCGCCGAACCTGTCGACAATGCGTTTGAACTTTGCCGGAATGGGCGAGCCCGAGAGCGTGAAAGTGCGCTTTATCTGGGCGGCCCGCGTTATGGGCATAATGCCGGGAATAATCGGCACGGTTATGCCCGCAGAGTAAGCCTTTGCAAGGAAGCTGTAAAAGAGGTCGTTATCGAAGAACATCTGCGTGGTTAAATAGTCGCAGCCCGCGTCGACCTTTCTTTTCAAGTTTTCTATGTCGGAAAAGAGCGTCTCCGACTCGGGGTGCCCCTCGGGGTAGCACGCGCCGCCTATGCAGAAGCCGCCGAACTCCTTTATCTCGGAAACAAGTTCGCTCGCGTATTTATATTCGAGGTTGCCCGCAAAATCTGCGGGGATATCTCCGCGCAGGGCGAGAATATTTTCGATACCCGCCTCTTTGAGCTGGACGAGCTTATCTTTTACGTCTGCCTTTGTGGAGGAAATGCACGAAAGGTGCGCGACGGAGTTTACGCCGAGCGCCTTTATCCCCTCGGAAATTTTTACGGTGTATGCCGAAGTGCCGCCGCCCGCACCGTAGGTCACGCTCATAAAGTCGGGCTTCAAAGCGGCGATTTCCTCCACCGCCTGCCACACGCCCTCGAACTTGTCGCTCGTTTTGGGAGGGAACACTTCGAAAGAGAGCACCGCACTCTTGCTCTTTAATATGTCTGTAATCTTCATAGGTCTTTCCAAAAAATATTAATTTTGGTTATTATATCATATTTTGCCGCGGCGGGCAACCGCCGCGGCAAAATAAAATTCGCAAAATACTTATTTGTTCTCAAACAACGAAGTCGAAAGATACCTGTCGCCGCTGTCGGGCAGGAGCACGACTATGCGCTTGCCTGCATTTTCCTCCCGCTCGGCAACCTTTCTCGCGGCAAACAGCGCCGCGCCCGAAGATATGCCCGTGAGGAACGCCTCTGTGCGGGCGAGGAATCTGCCCTCCGAAAGTGCCTCCTCGTCGGTCACGGTTATAACCTCGTCGTAGACGGAGGTATCGAGTGCCTTCGGCACGAAGCCGGCGCCTATGCCCTGTATGCCGTGCTTGCCTGCAACACCCTTTGAGAGCACGGGCGAGGCGGCGGGCTCCACGGCTATTATTTTAACGTCGGGAAAATGCTCTTTGAGCACCGAGCCCACGCCCGTTATCGTGCCGCCCGTGCCCACACCCGCGACGAAGAAATCGACCTTGCCCGCATCCTTTAAAATCTCCTGCGCGGTGGTCTTTCTGTGCGCCTCGGGGTTGGCTGGATTTTCAAATTGCCCCGCTAATATGCTGCCTTCAATGGAGTTTTTAAGCTCCTCCGCCTTTTTTATCGCGCCCGACATTCCCTCTGCGCCGGGCGTTAACACAATCTCCGCGCCGTATGCCCTTATAAGCCTGCGCCTCTCCTCACTCATCGTCTCGGGCATGGTTAAAATCAGCTTATAGCCGCGCGCCGCGCACACGAGCGCAAGCCCTATGCCCGTATTGCCCGACGTGGGCTCGATTATCGTGCCGCCCGCCTTTAAAAGTCCCTTTTCTTCGGCGTCGAGCACCATGTTGAGCGCTACCCTGTCCTTTACCGAACCCGCGGGGTTGAAATATTCGAGTTTTGCAATAATTTCGGCTTTGAGAGCGCGGCTCTTTTCGTATCTGTTCAGCCGCAACAGCGGCGTGCCGCCTATCAGTTCCGTTATGGAATTATATATCATATTTTTCTCCGAAGCGCCGTGAAAAGGCGCAGTTTTAATCTTAATTGCTCCGACAGTATGCCTTATTTAACGGCGTCGAACGCCTGTTTCAGGTCGTCGAGTATATCGTCGATGTGCTCGGTGCCTATAGAAAGGCGCACGGTGGCAGAGGTGATTCCGCCCGCTTTGAGCCCCTCTTCGTCGAGCTGGGAATGGGTGGTCGACGCGGGGTGAATTACGAGAGATTTTACGTCGGCAACGTTGGCAAGCAGCGAAAAGAGCTTTAAACTTTCGGAAAATTTAACAGCCTTTTCCCTTCCGCCCTTTATATCGAACGAGAATATCGAGCCGCCGCCGCGGGGCAGATATCTCTTATAAAGCTCGGCGCCCTTGCCCGTCGCGAGCGAGGGGTGGTTTACCTTTTCGACCTGCGGGCAGTTCTTTAAAAACTCCACTACTTTGAGTGCGTTTTCGACGTGCCTGTCTACGCGGAGGGGAAGCGTTTCCAGCCCCTGCAACAGAAGGAAGGAATTGAACGGAGAAAGCACCGCGCCCTGGTCGCGCAGAAGAGTAGTGCGCATTTTTAGGATATATGCGGCATTTCCGCCGACGTCGCTGAACACCACGCCGTGGTATGCGGGGTTGGGCTCGGTGATTCCGGGGAATTTGCCGCTTGCCTTCCAGTCGAACCTGCCGCCGTCGACTACTACGCCGCCCATCGCAGTGCCGTGCCCGCCCATGAACTTCGTCGCGGAGTGCACGACTATGTCGGCGCCGTGTTCGAGCGGACGGATAAGATAGGGCGTAGCGAAAGTGGAATCGACTATGAAAGGTATGCCGTTCTCGTGCGCAATTCTTCCTATCGCCTCCATGTCAATCAGGTCGGAGTTGGGGTTGCCCATGCTCTCGGCATATATCAGTTTGGTGTTGGGCTGAATGGCCCTTCTGAAATTTTCGGGGTCGGTCTGGTCGACGAAGGTCGTCGTTATCCCCTGTTCGGGCAGGGTTACGGCGAGAAGGTTGTGCGTGCCGCCGTAGAGATTGCTCGCAGCAACGACGTGGTCGCCGCACTTTGCGATGTTCTGTATGGCGTAGGTAATGGCGGCCGAACCGCTGGCAACGGCGAGCGCGCCCACGCCGCCTTCAAGCGCGGCAACGCGCTTTTCAAACACGTCGGTGGTGGGGTTTTGCAGGCGGGTATATATATTACCCTCCTCCTTCAAATCAAAACGCGCGGCAGCCTGCGCGCTGTTTTTGAACACGTACGAAGTGGTCATATATATGGGCACGGCGCGCGCGTCGGTTGCGGGGTCGGGCTGTTCCTGCCCTGCGTGTATTGCAAGCGTTTCGAACTTATAGGTCTTGTTTTTATCCATTTTTTAAACTCCTTGTATGGGTATTTAACAATTATTATTTTTACCGTGAAAATCTCCGCGGCTTATGGCTACAAAAAAGGCAGGCGCGCTGTTGAACGCACCTGCCCGGAAAAGACGATTTTTTGGCTGTGTGGCAAAATTCAACGCACGACGTTATTCCGCTGCATATCCATACATACAGCGGCACATCATTGCGTTTGAAATTATGCTTGAAACATTGCCTTTCACAGCGCACCTCCGCGGAAGTTTCCGCAGGAATTTATACGGCTACAGCCGTCCTTAAAAGAATAATACCACTTTACTTCGGGCGTTGTCAACGGTTTGAATAAAATTTGCGCAAAAAACGGGCAGGTAAAATTTGTAAAAAAATAAAGCCCGCGCAAATTTGCGCGGGCTTTATTTGTGCCATTTACGATTAAAACTTTTCCTGAAGCGCAGCCTGGAGAGATTCAACGTCCGCGGCGGTTGCCTTGGGAACGTTTATAACTACTTCCATGTTGCCCATATCGTAAGTGAGCTTCCAGCTTGCTTTGAGTTCTTTAACAGTGTAAACCCAACCGCCTATCTGGATTTTTCCGCTTTCGAGTACAGTTACGGGATACGACATCTTTCCGTTCTCCTTAAAATATATTTTCACGCCCGCACGGGCGCAAATTGCATGGTTTTTAATTGGTTGCGGCATATATGCCGCTCTTTTCAATTTTATTGACCGCGGTTATATACCGCCGTTTGAGTTTTCAGGCCCTCTGAACTTTTCCAAAAAAGTGTGCTTTACCCCGCCCGACTTGTATTCGGGGAGGGTGTCGAGCTGAACGTTGTGTATGCTTTTGAATATGCTCTTCTCCACGTCGGGGTTGCGCTTTTTGAGCTCTTTTACGAGCTCCTTCATCTCCTGCCGCACCGACCTGCCCTGTCCGCCGCGCCCGACCTTTTCGGTAAAGCTGCACGCGCAGGCGATAAATTCCAGTCCGTTATAGTCGCGCCAGTGCTCGATATCCTCTTCGGAGATGCAGTACATGGGGCGGATAAGCTCCATTCCCTCGAAATTCGCGCTCTTTATCCTCGGCATCATGCCCTGTATCTGCCCGCCGTAGAACATGCCCATCAGCGTCGTTTCAATTACGTCGCTGCGGTGATGACCGAGCGCTATTTTGTTGCAGCCCAGCTCCTTCGCCCTCGCATACAGATATCCGCGCCTCATCCGCGCGCACATATAGCAGGGCGATTCGCCGCCGACAAGTTCGGCAGCCTCGAACACGTCCGATTTGAAAAACCTTACGGGCACGCCTAAAAGAGCGGCGTTATCCTCTATCTTCTTTACGTTCGCCTCGTTATATCCGGGATTCATGCAGATATATTCCACGTCGAAATTTACGTCGCTGTGCCTTTTGAGCTGTTGGAACAGCTTTGCAAGCAGCATGGAATCTTTGCCGCCCGAAATACATACGGCGATTTTATCGCCCCCTGATATCATTTCGTATACGCGGAGCGCCTCTAAAAACGGCGCCCATATCGTTTTGCGGAATTTGGTTATTATCGAGCGCTCCACCCACGCCTTTTTATCGTCGGGACGTATCACTTCGCGCCCTCCTCACCGATAATTTCAAGTACCGCGCAACGCGCGAGCATAAGCCCCGCCGCGGCGGGCGCAAACACGTTTGATGCGGGAATATGCCGCGACGAACAGCCGTCGTCGACCAGAACGCTTTTGGGCTGTTCGGTGGAAAAAACCGCGCCGACGCCCTGCGTTATCCCCTTTTTTCTCAGAGCCGTGCGCACGGCGCGCGCCAGCGGACAAACGCTTGTCCGTGAGATATCGGCATATCTGAAAGCCGCCGTGTCGAGCTTGTTTCCCGCGCCCATACAGGAGATGACGGGAACGCGCGCTGCATATGCGCGCTCTATTATGAGCACCTTTGAAGTAACTGTGTCTATCGCGTCGAGCACGATATCGTAACGGGAAAAATCTATGCCGTCTATATTGCTTTCGTCGACGAAAATATCAAATTCGCGCACGGATATGTCGGGATTAATGTCCCTCATGCGCTCCGCCATCACATTGGTTTTGCGCATTCCCACGGTGGAGTGAAGGGCGACGGCCTGCCTGTTTATGTTGGAGAGCGAAACGGCGTCGCCGTCGAAGAGGTCGACCTCTCCCACCCCGCTCCGCGCGAGAGCTTCGGCGCACCAGCCGCCTACGCCGCCCACGCCGAAGAGTGCAACCTTTGAATTATAAAGTTTTTGCATCGCCTCGCGCCCGAAAAAGGCCTCGGAACGCGCAAATTCTTCATACATACCTATATTATAATAAAAATTGTTAAAAAGGTCAACAAATGCGCAAAACGAACGCCGCCAGCGGGAATATGTGCCGAATTTTCAACCGCAGCCCGTTTTACGAAAATATTGTTCAAATAGAGTTCCCACTGAATTCCAGACATGCCGAAGAACAAAAAACGCCGTCGCTATGCGTACGGCGTTTTTTATATGCGTTAAGCTGAAATCATTGTTCTTCGTGAATTTCCTCGTCCTCGTCGGGCTCGGGGAACTGCGACTTGTCGTAGGCTATGCCGTGCCTGTCGTAATAGTCCTTGATTGCGGCGCGGATTGCCTCTTCGGCGAGGACGGAACAGTGCATCTTATGCGCGGGAAGCCCGTCGAGCGCCTCGGCAACAGCCTTGTTCGTAAGTTCGAGCGCCTGCGACAGCGGCTTGCCCTTTATAAGTTCGGTAGCCATCGAGCTGGACGCTATTGCGCTGCCGCAGCCGAACGTGTTGAACTTTACGTCGACTATTATGTCGTTCTCTATTTTAAGATAAATTTTCATTATATCGCCGCAGCGCGCATTGCCTACTTCGCCTACGCCGTCGGCATCGGGAATTTCGCCGACGTTGCGGGGATTTCTGAAATGGTCCATAACTTTTTCGCTGTATAATGCCATAAATAACACCTCGTATAGGGCGCAAAAAATGCGCTGAAAATTGATTTTTTAATTTAAAAAGTGCCGTTAGTTGCGGCATATATGCCGCCCGATTTAAAAATTATATTATTTTATCAAAGCAGGAAGGGCTTTTCGCCGCGCACCATCTCTTTCCATACGGGCGACATGTTGCGCAGATACTCCACGACCTCGGGCACAGCCTTTATTATCCTGTCGGCGTCCTCTTCGGTGTTGTATTCGGAGAGGCTGAGCCTGAGCGAGCCGTGCGCGACTTCGTGCGGGAGCCCTATCGCAAGCAACACGTGCGAAGGGTCGAGCGAGCCCGAAGTGCAGGCCGAACCCGACGAGGCGCATATACCCCTGTCGTCGAGGTGTAAAAGAAGCCCCTCGCCCTCTATGCCCTCGAAGCACATGTTTATCGTGCCGGGCAGGTGGTGCGCCATATCGCCGTTGAGTTTGGAGTGGGGTATCTTCGTAAGTTCGGCGATTATCTTATCGCGCAGTTTAATCAGCTTTGCCGAATTTTTCTCCATGTTCGCGCAAGCCTCTTTGAGCGCCGCCGCCATCGCCACGATTTCGGCAATGTTTTCGGTGCCCGCGCGCTTGTTCCTCTCCTGCGCGCCGCCGTCGATAAAGGGCAAAAGCCGTACCCCCTTGCGGCAATACAGTGCGCCTACGCCCTTCGGCCCGTGGAACTTGTGCGCCGAGAGCGAGAGCATATCTATATTCTGCTCCGCCACGTTTACGGGAATGTGCCCCACCGCCTGAACGGCGTCGGTATGGAAGGTGACCTTAGCCTCGCGGCAAACCTTGCCAATCTCGGCTATGGGCTGGACGGTGCCAATCTCGTTGTTTGCAAACATTATCGTAACGAGGCAGGTATCGGGGCGGAGCGCCGCCTTAACCTCTTCCGCCGTAACTATGCCGTTTGAATGGACGTCGAGATAAGTAACCTCGAATCCCTCCTCCCTTTTGAGCCTTTCGAGCGTGTGGAGCACGGCATGGTGCTCGAAAGCCGTGGAGATGATATGCTTTTTGCCCTTCTGCGCGCCGATATGCGCCGCAGAGCGGATAGCCTGGTTATCGCTTTCGCTTCCGCAGGAGGTGAAGTAAATTTCGTTCGGCTGCGCGCCGAGGCAGGCAGCGACGTCTTCGCGCGCCTTTTCCAGCGCCTCCTTTGCAACCTGTCCCACGGAGTGGAGCGACGAGGGATTGCCGTAAATTTTATCGAGATAGGGCAACATTGCCTCTATCGCCGTTTTGCTCATTGCGGTCGTCGCCGCATTGTCTGCATAAACAGTTTTCTGCGTTTCCAATTTATTGTTCCTCTGTACCTGCGCGGACTGCGGCGCGCGCTGCGCCCGCCGCACTTTAATTCCTACTCATTTAGTATGATATTATTATAGAAAGTAATTCCTATTTTGTCAATAGGATTTATATGCTTTTTGCAAAATTTTTGGGCGGACAAAGAACAGCGTTTTTTGCCGCAAAATAAAGCCGCGCGGGCTGGGCGCCCGCGCGGCTTTATTGCTAAACGTAAGGTTTTAATGAAAAATCAAATGCGTACCGTTACTCTATAGGCAATCTCCTTATATTTTTAATGTATGTAAACCGCTGCAAGCAGGGGTTTGCCGGAAATATTTTTCACGCGGCGACTAAAAGCCGCAGTTTTGCATGCCAAATTATGCGTTTGCCGCAATTTTTCCGAGTTCGCGGCACTTTTCGAGCCCCTCGTCGTCGGGCGTCGAATATACCGCCAGCCCGTCGGCAATCAGCTTTGCCCCGTCGCCCTCGGCGCGCGCCTGCCAGGTGCGCATCCATTCGCCCTCGGCCCATTCGTACGAACCGAAGAGCCCTATCTTCTTCCCCGAAAGCTTGCCCTCCACCGAGGAAAAGAATGGCTCGAACTCGCCCTCTTCAAGTTCCTCGTTGCCCATTGCGGGGCAGCCGAACAGAACGACGTCGGCTGCAAGAACACTTTCGTCCGCGGCGGCAACGGGGATAACTTCCACCTCCGCGCCGGCAGATTTCGCGCCTTCGGCAACCGCCCCGGCCATAGCTTCGGTGTTGCCCGTGCCTGACCAGTAAACTATTTTAACCATAAACTATATTCTCCTTAAATGTACTGTTTTATGTGCATTAACGCACACTTTTGCATATATTTATTTACACATATGTGCAATTAAAACCGCTCAGCCGAGCCCGAATATATCCTCTATCGCCCGACCGCACGACAACTTCTCGCATATGCAGCGGGAGCAGCGCTCGTACCTTTTGAAGAGCTTTTCGCGCTCCTCGAATGCGCCGTATACCTTCCAGTAGCCGCAATTTAAACAAACGCCGCCGCGCGCGTCCTCTATAAATCCGCGCACGTCTTCGAGCGGGTAGCCGAGGAAAAGGCCGACCTCGTGCGGGAACTCATCGCCACGTTCGAGCCGCCTTTTGAGCTCTTTCAATGCCCCGCCGACGGTATCGTAATTATATCCGCGCCCGCGCAAAAATTCGCGGTTGGCTTTATCGAACAATATCTCTTCGAGCCTGCCGCGGTGGAACACATAGAAGAGCTTGCGCCCCGCCGTGCGTTTTACGGCGATGAAGCGGAAATCTTTTTTGGCAAAACAGCGGCGGTAATACACCATATCTTTATCCTGCCCGTCTTTGAGCCAGAACAGGCTTGCAGGCTTAAGCCCGGCAAACGTTATTCCGCAGTGCAGCCCGAGACAGTAACCCGTTTCACTCACACTCTTCCTCCTTCCGCGCAAGATGCGCGCTTGTTTAAAGGCGATAATTTGCACCCTTGTTATCATGCGGAATTATTTCTGATACCCTTTAAGGTTAATTCCTATAAATATTATATGGATTAAACGCGGTGCTGTCAACTAAATATTAACCTAAGTTAAGTTTTATTTTATAGAAAGGCAATTTTTGTGCAGTTTGCACCATTTTTACGGCTCTATCCGCCGAAAAAGGCAGGCAGACGGGCGCGGCGGCATACAAATGCGATAAAAAGAGCGGCGCGCAGGGAAAATT
>DVFR01000033.1 GCA_018713165.1 Candidatus Coproplasma stercoravium
TCAGCCTCGGCACCGTAACGCTTAACTACAATATAACGAGCAACACGCTCAGCGGCGAGGCGTTGAACGGCGGACTTGATATTATAGTCAGCGGCGACGAAATGACGATTTCCGAGCCCGAAGACAAGGATGCATATCTCGATGCAAACAAGCTTCTCAACTCCGTGCTCGCGCTTTTAAACAGCAATACCGTAAAGGTAGGGCTTGAGCTTGAGGGCGAGTCGCTTGCGGCAGTACTCAACGCCAACGGAATAACGGGCTACGACTCTGTTCTCAGCGGCGCAACGCTCAACGTAACGGGTTATGCAAGCATAAAGAACACCGCGGCAAAAGCGGATATAACGCTCAAGAATACCGAAAAGACCATATTTACAGCAAGCGTATATTACGCCTACACGGACGACGGCACTTACGGCATTGCATACCTCAACATAACCGACATACTCGGCAAGTCTTTCACCGACTTAAAGGTATATTGCAACATCTCCGAGCTTGCGGCTACGATAGAGGGACTGCTGGGCAGCGGCGTTGCCGAACTTGACGAAACGACAGAACCCGAAACCAACGAGATAGCGGATATAATTTCGCAGGTACTCAATATCAATTTCGGCGCAATGGTAAAGGAGCTTGCGGCAAACGCAAGCGGCCTTAACGTAACTGCAGACCTTGACGAAATACTCGGCGAGTTTGCAGGCGTTGACCTCGGGCTGGGCACAGTAACGCTTAACTACAATATAACGAGCAACACGCTCAGCGGCGAAGCTCTGAACGGCGGGCTTGACATAGCAGTCAGCGGCGACGAAATGACGATTTCCGAGCCCACAGACAAGGATACATATCTCGACGCGAATAAGCTTCTCAACTCCGTGCTCGACCTTCTCAATAAAAATACCGTGACCGTTGACCTCGAAATTAAGGGCGCGGCTGTCGCGGATATTCTCGGTAAGGCAAACATCGCCGACATCGGCGCGGCAATCGACGGACTCACGCTTAAAGTCAACGGCGGCGTAAGCATAGACGACCTCGCCGCGGCGATAAACCTTACGCTTGTCGGCAAGGACAGCGCTACGAATAACGACAGCGCTACGAATGAGGAGAAAGTTTACCTCGACGCCGATATCTACTACGACTACGGCGATTCCGGAAACGCCGACGGCGAAAATTACGGCACGGCGTATATCAGCATAAACGAGCTTTTGGGCGTATCGTTTGTCGAAGAAAATACTGCAAGCGACGAAAATACCGTAAGCAAAGTAAAGGTATATGCCGATATCGCGGCGGCAAAGAACAACGTTGAGGCGCTCATAGAGCAGATAACGCAGATTATCGAAGGGGCGCTCACCCCCGCACAGGCAGATTACGCAGTATCGACCTATTCCGAAGACGGCGAAAATGCGGTTGCCGGTATCATTGCGCGCGTGCTTGGAATCGACTTCACTGAGTTTGTATCCGAAATGCGTACGAGCGCCGACGGGTTCACCGCGACGGCAGATATCGACTACATTCTCTCATATTTCAGCGTGGGAGAATACGGCCTCGGCGACGTAACGCTTACATACAGCATAAAAGACGGCACTCTCATCGGCTCGGCAAGGCAGGACGGCGAAGATGCCGACTGGCTTAAGGTTACGGTTGGCGGCAAGGACAAAGAACTTGTTCCGCCCGATGAGAGCGCTTACCTCGACGTGAACGAGCTTGTAAATTCCGTAAAGAACCTGCTTGCAAGCAATACCGTTGTGCTTGATATCGACCTTACGGGCGACAAACTTGCGGAGCTTTTGATTGCAAACGGCGTTTCTTCAGGCTATGCCGACCTCTTAAAGGGGCTCACGCTGGAGATAGACGGCAGGGCAAGCATAGACGACCTTGCCGCCGAAGTGAGCGTAAAACTCTACGGCGGCGACACGACGTACCTCGAAATGAGCGCCTTCTACAACTACGACACGAAGGCGGCGGACGAGAGCGGCGTTGTGCCTTCTAACTACGGCGAAGTTTACGTGAATATTTCCAAACTCCTCGGCAAGGACTGCGCGATAAAGGTATATTGCGACATTACCGAGGCGGTAGAGAGCATAAACACTCTGCTCTCCGAAGCGGCGCAGGCGGACGCTGCCACTCTTTCAGAATCAAGCGGCAATGCGCTTGACCTCGGCGATATTCAGAGCATAATAGAGGGAGTGCTCACGTTCGACCTTACCTCGCTGATTGGCGAACTCTCTGCAGATGCGAAGGGGCTCACGGTAACGCTCAACGCCGACGAACTCATCGGGCTGTTCTTCGACGGCAGCACCGTTAAGGTCGGCACGGTAACGCTTACCTATAATATAAATAATGAAGAGGGCGCGGCAGTCGGCACCCTCAGCGGCAGCGCGCTCGGCGGCGGACTTAAAATAACGGTAAAGGGCGACGCCAACCCGCTCAACGCACCCGATAAAGACGGCTATCTGAACATAAATACCGTGCTCGACCTTATAAATAAGGCGAAAGCGGCGGCGCAGGAAATAATAGACAGCCGTTCTGTATACTTTGCTCTCGGCGACAGCGCTAATGCCGGCGCGGAAGTGGAAGTGAACGGCATAAACGTCGGCATAAGCGGCACGGGCGAAGTAAAGTGGGACGAAAACGGCACTGTAACAAACCTTGCGCTCGATATAAAGCTCTGGATAGCCAACGGCTCGGCAGAAAATTCCAAGTCGACGACGACCGTAAAACTTATCTATAACAATGCGGTAGCGGACGATGAACCCTTCGTAACGCTTGCGATAAACAACGTCGGCATAAAGATAACCCAAAACGATATCGCGCAGATGGGCAACGACGTAAACAACCTTATTGCAAACGTAACCGCGCTTATAAACGCTCTCACGGGCGGCGACAGCGACGGCAATGGCGGCAATAACGGCGAAATCACACAGCAACTCTTAACGACGCTTGCAGAGGCGGCGGGCGAGAGCACGGCGACGGCGCCCGCAGGAAGCGTTACCCCCGCCGATACCGACTATCTCGCAATCGTAAAACTCGTGCTCGGACTTCTGGGCGGCGACGACGATACTGTCGGCGGTTCGCTCGGCAACGTTCTCGAAGAGGCGCTTTCTTCGCTCCTTTCGGGCTCGTCGGTGAGCGTCGGCGAACTCGGCGACAGCCTTAAACTTATCCTTGCAGGCGCGGCGGATATAACGCTCGGCGTAAACGACGGCGCGCTCACCCTTGCCGGCAATATCTCCGACATTGCAAACCTCGATATATCTGTATCTGCGGGCAAGTTCACAAACGGAGCCGGCACTGTTGCCTCCGCGCTCGAAGAGCAGTTTAATGCCACAACGGAAAGCGGCGCGGTTTATACCTTCTATTCTGCCTCCGAGAGCGGCTCGTTCTCAAAAGTCATATACGACTTCGTGCTCGGCGCATATGAAAGCATAGATATAGGCTCCTTCCTCGGCGGCAAAACCTATCAGGTAACGTTCAGCCTTGCAGGCGATGCAAGCGGCATCGAGGCGCTGAGCGGCGTCAGCGTAAACGCTACGCTCTATTTCGGCAACGGCATAACGAACGGTGAGCTCGATAAGGGCAAACTGCTCGAAGCCGACGTCGATTTAACGGTAGACGGCTTTACGTTTAAGGCAAACCTGTTCTACAACAACCGCAACTTCTATATCTCGGTAAGCAATATCGGCGGCACTTCGCTTTCCGGGCTCAACGTAAAAGTTTCGGCAGACGATATCTATGCCGCGGCAGAAAATATCGTCGCGCTCATAAACAATCCCAAAATTCTTGCCCTGTTTACGGGAGCCGACGGCGAGGGCGCGGCTGATATCATCGGCGACGGCGAGGGCGCGGAGAACGTTTCGCTGATTTCCGACGAAACCTCCTCAAGCCTCACCGACGTGATTGCTGCGATACTTGGCATGAAGCTGAGCGACGTTATAACCATAAGCAACAGCGGCACCGAAACGCTCGTTACCGCCGATATCGATAAGGTGCTCTCAGAGTTCGGCATAAGCCAGAAGGTCGGCCCTGCGCAGCTTGTGGTTGATTCGGGCGACAGCAAAAAAATAGCCTTGTATCTGGGCAATAAAGATTCCGAATACAACTGGCTTGAACTGGTATCCGAACTCGCAACCGACTACAACGGTAGTGCCGACAGTGCAAATCTTTCAAGCTATATCGATATAGGCTTTATCGACGAGCTTATCTCCGATTTGAGCAAGTTTATAACCTCAAATGCCGATTCCGGCGACAATGGCAATATCTCCACGCTGTTCAGCTTGACGGGCGGCACTATTAACTTGTCTATTGATTTGTCTGGCGTGGATATGGGACTTGGCGGTTTGGGTAACAGCATTGTCAGCGGCATTGTATCCGCTATGGATAACATAGTAATAGATAATGTAAATATAGTTGCAGGGCTAAAAGACGGCGAATTGTATGTATCGCTAAAAGCAAGAATTAATACCGTATCGGCAGTGGGTATTACTATTATTAGCGGGCATGAAATCGGTGTTACCTACTCCAACGGCAAAATTACATTGTCAAGATATAGCGGCGATTCGCGTGAATACTGGATAATGACGCCCGAGTTCTTTATCGATAACATGTTCGCAAAGAACGAAAACGGCAATGATTCACCTATCCGCTGGATTGCAGGTATTGAACCGATACTTTTTAATACAGTTGATATTTGGGGACTTGTCGTTGATAGTCTCGGTGATATGGTTTCGGGCATTAGCTCGGGTACGAGCCAGCCCGACGAAGTATATCTCTACAACCTCTATCACACCAACCCTGTTGCGGCAACGTTCAGCAGCTTCGGGTATGAAATGCCCTCCACGCTTGCAAATTATCTGCTCGGTTTTGCAACTACGGCTGGAGGCGGCGTAACTGTGGGCAATACCGAAGGCGTGCTCGAAAATGTCGAAAAGCCTGAGCTTGCTGACTATTATGCGATATCTCTCAACGCGTCCGCTCTCACGGGCAGCGTTCTCGACGTGCTCGATATCGCCATATCGCGCGACGATACAAACGGCTTCGGCGGTATTTATGCCTTCGCCTCAATTCAAAGCAGGCTTTTAACCGTAAACTTTGATATCGGCTACAACGGCTACGATGGCGACGTGTTCGATTCAGCAAACGATAAATACGTTCCCGATTACTATGCCGAGGCAGTTGCAAAGGCGGGCGGCGAAGATAAGATTGACTTCGATTATTCCGAAGCCCTTAAAGAAAACGACGTATATTATGCGGACAGAGTGTTCGGCGGCGTACAGATAAGTGCGGACGGTACGGTTGGCACAATTATGCGCCAAACCGTCTACAAGAACGACGCGCTTACCATCACCGTTTACGAGAGTGAGGACGATTACAATAATAAGGTGAACGCTCAGACAATGCAGGTTAAGTACAAATCGACGATATACCTGCACAGCGCCTCGGGCGTTATGGTGGACGAAGAGGGCAACACCTATATCTTCGTACAGGTAACGGAAGACGGTAGCATTGTAACCGAATCGGACGGTACTTATCCCGAGACTGCTGCGGAGATAACTTCAAACGCCACGTTCTACAAAATGAAGATAGACGACGAAAAGTACCGCGCAATGAACGTAACCGTTCACAACACGGCAAACGGCTCGGACGACTCCGTTACGCTCACCGTTTATTCGGGCACGAGCCTTACAGAGATTGCCCAGAGGGCGTTCGGCGGCTATACCGTGCTCGGCGGCAAGTGGCAGATGCTCGGCGAGGGCGGAGTAATGGTTGAACTGCCTGCCAACAGCAATGTTACCATTCCCGAATGGTACGAGGGCGGCATATACTCGATTGACCTCTTTGCGCAGTTCGTTCAGTCGGAAGTTACGATAAACGGCGTTGTGTACGAGTTTGTTCAAGACGAAACTGAGCTTGGCGGACACTACGAAGTTAAAACCTACACGTCATCGCTTGCCGTTTATTACGGGGCAGGTTCCGTTCTCGTCCTCGAAAACGATATAGACGACGTCTACCCCGTAACGAAGATACGGGAAAGTGCATTTGCTAACGCAACGCTCAAAAACGTGATTATCCCCGAAAATATAACTTATATCGGCGGTAGTGCGTTCTTCAATAACTATGGCATAGAAAAGGTAATTATCCTTGCCGATACCGTATGTTTTGCGAATGATTCAACTCAAGACGTTGACAATAATAGCCAGAGATATCCTTTCTACGGCTGCACGTTAGGTTCGTCAGGAGAGAATGAGGATAAAACTAATCTCTATGTATATTACAAAAACGCAACCTGTCTTTTGGAGAACGGTGGAGTAAGTAACGTTAATGAGCTCGACGGCGGTGTGTTTGTTGTAAAGCGTTATACCCGTGATTATCTCCGTACTGCAAATTATGAAAAAATCGATAACAGCGACTGGGCTTATATCGATATCACCGTCGGCGGCGATTTGGTAGACGGCTATGCAAGCAACGATATCAAGGGTAAAGTTATAGAATACCTTAACGCAAACGGTTATGGTTATGATGGAAGCATTTACAATACAACAGGCTGTCTGTTTGTAAACAATCTTTCCTCTTCGACCGATGCCGAAAGTATCGCGAATTATGTGGAAGAAAAGATAAACGAATGGACTTCCTCCCCCGACCACGGCGGGGCGATAGGTATGTACGGCGCAGAAGTTTCGTTCAGTTCGCACAGCGGTTTCACGGTAGATTCTGCCGTGAATGCGGTGCGCATTTCGGTTGATATAACTGCAAATGAGAGCAGCGAGTACTACTATCCCGTAACTATTAACTATTTCGTCGGCGAAGGTGATGCCGCAGAGCAGAATAACGCCGCAGGCACCATCAGCTATGGCGAAGGGCTGTGGGCGTTTAACGAACAAAACTGGCTCAGCGGCGAAAATACCGTTACGATATCGGCTGCAAATCCGCAGTATGTGCTCGGTTCGGTATATGTGAACGGCGAGCTTGTTGAAGGCAACGGCGACGGCACGTATACGATTACCGTAAACGAGGCAACGCAGATAAATGCATACTTCACCGTAAACGATGACGTGCATATTATAAGCGTTTACAGCGATATCGACTTTAAGTATGGCGACGATACCTATACTAACGAAAGCGGTAACACCTACGAATTCGTATACGACGAGAATGTTTCCTGCACGCCCGCGGCGTTAGAGGATAACAGCGGTTATTACTTCCTCGGCTGGGCTGTGGATAACGGCACCACGCTTGAATTTACGGAGCTTTCGTATACTGAGGGCGAAAATATAACCTACTATGCTATCTGGGGTTATAGCACACAGTCGCTTGAAAATGTATCGCAGAGCAGCGGTTCTTCACTGTCTGAGCTTACAAACGGTGCGTGGTACGACGGTAATTTCCGCGACGGCAACGGCGCGCAGACCGGTGCTCTCAAAACAGGCGTTTATACCTATTACGCAAGGTGGCAGTATAAGTTGACGTTTAGTGTAAGTTATAATAGCGATACTGCAATTTATGTTGATGGCAACAGAATCAACGGCAATACTAAATCGGTTGATGTTGAAGAGGGTAATTATATCTCAATTAGTTACATTGCTGGAACGCATAGGCATGGTATTTTTTCAAGTCAGACCAGTAAACATACATTGGCTACAATAATTATCTATGATTATAAGGGTGCAAATAGTAGTTTGGATAGTTTTACTTTACATGCTCAGTGCACAAAATCTACAAGCTCTGGTGACAGAAGGTTCAAGTATGTAGAGGCGACTTGGAGTAGCAATGGTTGGGAGCACGCAGATATAGAATATGAGCCTGTCACAGAAAACGGTCAAATAGTAAACCGCCTGACTGGTGGCTCAAGTTCGATAACCATTGCGGGCGATGCTTCATTTAATTATGAAGTATAATCAATGACAGTACAGTAACGCAACAATCACCTCAAAGCGCCGCGGCGAATTTATTCGCCGCGGCGCTTGCCTTTATGCGGCATTAACTGCGCGGGATTTGCATATCTTTTTATATGAAGCTTATTTCAAAAATTATTTCGGAACTCGGCGGGGACGAGGCGCACGCCATAACCCTCTGCCCGAAGGAGCTCGCGTATTTCCGCGGCGTGAAAAGCGTGTGTGAACTCACCGAAGAAAAAATTGTGCTTATGTGCGGCAAAAACTGCATTACCGTAGAGGGCGAAAACCTTTCGGCAGACGAATATTTTCAGGGCGATTTTATCGTCCGCGGCGTGGTTTCGAGGGTGAGCGTTGAATAATTTAACAAAAATAAAAATAGTTGCGGCGCCCCGCCAGGCGATAGCAAAGCTCGCGCGGGAGGGGGTGCCCGTATATTCGTGCAAAAAACAGGGCGCGTACTTTACCTTTTCCGTGCCCGATAATTTTATAAAAAAAGTTTTTGCAATTTTCTCTCACCCGTGTTATAATATCTCCGTAGAGCGTAAAAGCGCGCTTTCGCGCCTCAAAAAATTCTGCAAACGCAGGGCGTTTTTGCTTGCGGGTATGGCCGTTTTTATCGCCGCCGCCTGTCTTTCGAACTCGTTCGTGTTCCGCGTCGACGTCGTCGGCAGCGGAGCGTATCTCGAAAACAGCGTCCGCGGGGTTTTATACTCGCTCGGCGTGCGCGAATATGCGCCGTATAAGGGCTTGGACGAGGCGGCGCTGATATCGCGCGTGCTCACTCTCCCCGGCGTCACCTTCTGTTCCGTACAGAAGCGGGGCAGCATACTGTATATCGACGTCGAAACGGAGGAGGAGAGCGGAGTCCGCGTAGACTATTCGCCGCTGCGCGCAGACTGCGGAGGCACGGTCGAAAATATAGTCGCCGTGTGCGGAACGCCACTCGTTTCCGCGGGTGACAAAGTGAGCGCGGGAGATGCGTTGATTGCGGCATATTCCGCGGTGAATGACCAGAATATACCCTGCCTTGCCGTGGGCTACGCGACCCTTTCGTGCAGCGCCTCTCTAAGCTATGCGGCGGAGGAAGAGTCGGACGAGGCTTTGAATGCGGCATACGCCGCCGCCCTTTTATATGCGGGCGAAGGGGAGATTGTTTCGCGCAATTATACGGTAAAGCAAAATTCCGAAGGCGTCGTTTACACGGTAGATTTTACGTATCTGCACACAATAAGTATAAATTTCGATTAATTTTATTTTTTGAGAATTTTTTTATATGGCTGAAATTACGCGTGAAGTTTCCGCGGGCTCCGTGGACAGGCTTCAGAAAATCCTTGGCAATTTCGACGAAAACGCAAACGTGATAATGCGCGAACTCAATGTCGCGCTGCGCGTCGACGGGCTGAACGTCGTCGTTTCGGGCGGCGAAGAAAAGGTGGGCGCGGCGGCGGACGTTCTGGAATGTCTTGTCGAACTCGCCGCCGACGGCGAGCCTATCGACAACAGCCGCATAATGTATTGCATAGAGCTTGCAAAGGACGGAAGGGCCAAGGATATCCTCAAACTATCGGGCAGCACGGTGGGGGTAACTTACCGCGGCAAGCCGATAAAATGCAAAACGGTGGGGCAGAAGCGCTACGCCGACTGCATCAAAAAAGACACCGTCGTTTTCGGCGTGGGGCCTGCGGGTACGGGCAAAACCTACCTTGCGGTGTGCCTCGCCGTGCAGGCATATAAATCAAAGCAGGTCGAGCGCATAATTCTCACCCGTCCCGCAGTGGAGGCGGGCGAAAAACTCGGCTTCCTCCCCGGCGATTTGCAGACCAAGGTCGACCCTTACCTGCGCCCGCTGTACGACGCGTTGCAGGAGATGCTCGGGCTGGAAACTTATACAAAACTTATGGAGCGCGGCTCGATTGAGATAGCTCCGCTCGCATATATGCGCGGGCGAACGCTCTCGAACGCGTTCGTAATACTCGACGAGGCGCAGAACACCACGCGCGAACAGATGAAGATGTTTTTGACGCGCATGGGCGACGGCAGCAAGATGGTCATAACGGGCGACGTTACGCAGATTGACCTGCCCGAGGGCAAAAAGAGCGGGCTCGTCCACGCAACGCGCGTTTTAAAGGACATCGAAGGCATTGCAATCTGCCACCTGACGGATAAAGACGTCGTGCGCCACCCTCTCGTCATGAAGATAGTGCGCGCCTACGAGATAGACAGTAAAAGGAGCGAAAGCGAAAAAGGTGAAAAACAGTAAAAAGGAATATGTTCTGGGCGCTTTCGTCTATATAGCGGGTACGGCGGTGCTCTTCGCCATATTCCTGATGATGATAGCCATAAACCTGGGCGGCGGAACCGCGCAGCACATACGCGAAAATACCGAGCGCATAATTTTAATCTGCGTGTCGTTCTGCATTGTCTCGGGCATAATGTATTGCTACTTCTATTTCGAAAACAAAAAATTCATTCTGTCGGTCGGGAAGATAACCGAAGTATTCCTGCTGCTCGCCATAGCGCTTTTGTTTTCCTTTCTTATAGGCAAATTTGTCGATGCGGCGGCGCGGCCCGTGGCGTTTCTCGCGCTCATGGCGGTAACGCTTCTCGGCAGGCGCGAGGCGATTTTTCTGAATATCATCTTCGCCCTGCAGATGTTCATTCTCGACAACTTTTCCGACGTAACCGCGCTCGGCGCGGCCGAGAGCTATAATTTCCTCATTCTCACGTTCTGCACGGGCATGATTGGCATTTTCATCACGCCCAGAATAAAGACGAGGATAGGCAGCGTGCTCCTCGCGTTCGTGCTGCTCATTCCGATAGAGGTTATAATCGCCCTGCTGGAAGCTACGATGACCGAGCAGTTCACCGAAACGCTGCTGCTGTTTATGTACGGCGCGCTTTCGTCCTTCTTCTCGGTGCTCATTTATATGTTCCTGCTGCCGATATTCGAGGTAATGTTCTCCGAACTCACCGTGTTCAGGCTGCGCGAACTCGCCTCCGACCAGGCAAAGCTGATAAAGAGGCTCAAAAAGAATGCGCCGGGCACCTATCACCACTCGATGACGGTTGCGCAGATTGCAGAGGCGTGCGCCCAGGCGATAGGCGAAGATTCCGAACTTGCGCGCGCGGCGGCGTATTACCACGACGTCGGCAAGCTCAAAAATCCCGAAATGTTCACCGAAAACCAGACCGATTACAACGTGCACAACGAGCTCACGCCCGAGCTTTCGGTCGATATAATCCGTTCGCACACGCGCGACGGCGCTACGCTGATTAGGAAGGCGCACCTGCCCGAGTTTTTCGCCGAAATCGCCGTGCAGCACCACGGCACGTTGCCGATAAAGTATTTCTATGCCAAGGCGCTGAAAATGAGCGACGGCGAGCTGAATATCGAAAACTATTCGTATGCGGGGCCCACGCCCACCTCGAAGATAGCGGCGATAATCATGATTGCCGACGCATCCGAAGCGGCGTCGCGTTCGCTTGCAAGCCGCACGCCCGAAAAGGTGGAGGAGCTCGTGCGCAACATAATCGAGGAGAGGCTCGATTTGGAGCAGTTCGACCACTGCAACATAACCATGAGCGAACTCACCACGATAAAGCTTACGATAGTTTCGCAGCTTACGGGCGTATATCACTCGCGCATAGCCTATCCCAAGATTAAAGTGAGCAAGAAAAAACATGAATAGTTTGCACATATATTGCGACCAATTTGATTTTTCCGCCGTTGAAAAGGCGTTTAAAGGGGAGTACCTTTCAAACGTTCCGCTCTCGGCGGAAATAATTTTCGTAAGCGCGGACGAGATTAAACAGCTCAACGCAAAGCACCGCGGCAAGGACGCCGTCACCGACGTGCTCTCTTTCCCCACGCTCGACGGTATCCGCGGCAAAAAGATAAAAAAGCAGGAGCACCCCTTCGATATTGAGGAGGACGGCACGCTCTTCATCGGCTCAATCGCAATCTGCGAGGACAGGGCACGCGAGCAGGCGGAGGAATACGGCCACAGCTACAACCGCGAACTGCACTATCTCGTCGTGCACGGGCTCTGCCATCTCCTCGGCTACGACCACGAGGAGGAGTCCGACAAAAAGGAGATGCGCGAAAAGGAAGAGCGCATTCTGGGCAGAATGGGAATTGTGCGCTGAGTGCGCGGCGCGTTCGTTGATTGCGGCATATGTGCCGCCCATTTTTAAAATTTAAGGAGAATTTACATATATGAGGAGCGGATTTATCGGCGTTATCGGCAAGGCGAACGCGGGCAAGAGTACGCTTATAAACGTGCTCGTCGGCGAAAAAATTTCGATAGTTTCCCCAAAGCCGCAGACCACGCGCGACGCCGTGATGGGCATACTCACAACCGAAAATTACCAGCTCGTATTCGTCGATACGCCGGGCATTTACAAGAGCAAGACCTATCTCACCGACGTGATGATGAAGACGACCGAAACCACCGCGAAGGGCGTGGACGCGATAATGTTCGTCCACGACGGGCACGCGGGCGTTTCGGAGAGCGATATAGAGCTCATGAAGAAGTATCTTTCGCTCAATATCCCCATGATAATCGCCTATACAAAGACTGACATAATGCCCAAGGAGAAGATTCCCGAGGACGCGAAAATTCTGTACGAGGCGGGCGTCACCTGCGACGTGTATCCCGTTTCGGCGCGCAAGGGCAGCAATATCCGCAAACTTACAGAAGCTCTCGTATCTCTCGTGCCCGAGGGCGATAAGGTGATAGCCGAGGATATAGTTTCCGACAAGAGCGAAAAATTCATGCTCGCGGAAATCATGCGCGAAAAGATTCTTCTTAAATTCGACAAGGAAATTCCGCATGGCATAGCCGTCGTTATAAACAAGTTTGAAAAGCAGGAGAACGGCGTTTACGACGTAAATCTCGACATTATCTGCGAAAAGGCGTCGCACAAGGCCATACTCATCGGCAAACAGGGCGCGGCGATAAAGGAAGTAAGCTCGTTTGCGCGCAAGGATATGGAAAAGTTTTTGGGCGGCAAAGTTTTTCTCACCACATACGTAAAGGTGAAGGAGGACTGGCGCGACAAGCCGGGGCTTGTAAAGGACTACGGCTACGAGGTAAAGAAAGACTGACGGAGCGCAAATAATAAGCCCTTATTCCGCACAAACTTATGGTAGGACGGAAAAGCTTTTGTTCCGTCCGCGGGGGTGCGGAATGAAGAGAAACGATAAAGACGCGGCTGAACTCGCGTGGAAGATGTTTGAAAAGACGGGCAGTGTGAGTTATTATATGTTATATAAGCAGCTGCGGGGTAAATGATAAAAACCTCACATATGTGTCGCATGGCTGTGTTGCGTTTACGGGTGTTTTCGGTCACTTACGTTTTTGTAAGCTCCCTCAAACCTTCCGCACGCGCCGACTTGCCCCCTTTATCGCCTCGGCTATAAGGGGGGATGCCCGAATGAAGTGAGGGCAGGGGGGATTTTGCTCGCATCTTTGATGTTTTTATGGCTTTGGTGGTATGGTAGGCATTAAGTGCTTTTTTGCTGCGGTAAAAAATCTTAAATCAAAACGGTGCGGCGCGCGGCAGAACTGCCGCGCGCCGCGCATTAAAGAAGACTATGGAAATAAAGGTAAACGCGCTTATGATACGCGCCGCCGACTACGGCGAAAACGACAAAATTTTAACCTTGCTCACCGCCGAGCGCGGAAAGCTCACCGCAGGCATAAAGGGCGTAAAAAAAGCGGGCGCAAAACTTAAGTTTGCCGCCCAGCCGTTCTGCCTCGCCGAATACGTGCTCTCGGGGCGCGGCGGCAGATACACCGTTACGGGCGCGTATGAGAGCGAGAGTTTTTACGATTTGCGGTGCGATATAAACAAATTTTACGCCGCGTGCGCCTTGTGTGAGGCGGCTTCGGCGCTCACGTTCGAGGAGGACGCCTCGCCGCAGCTCTTTCTGTACTGCGTGGAGGGGCTCAGGGATATGTGCGCGGGCGACGAGTGTTTCGCGCTTATAAAATTTCTGACGAACGCCCTCGCGCTCTCGGGCTACGGCTTTTCGGCGGGAGTGTGCGCCGAGTGCGGCAAAGACCTTTCGGGCGAGGAAAAGCTCCGCTTCGATATGGACGGCGGCTTTTTCACCTGCTGGGATTGCGGCACTGGCTTCGGCGTAAGCGGCAGTACATACGCCGTTCTGCGGGCGGCAGAGGGGCGGCCCTGCGGCGAAACGACGGACGACGGCAAAAAGCGCGCCCTGCGACTTCTTCGCGAATACTACGCGCTCAAAACCGACAACCGCTGCACAAGCCTTTCGGAATATTTAAGGCTGTTGTAACTTTTTTACTGAATTAAACGATATTTTTTGTTCGCCTTATGCCCTGCATAATTTGCCGGGTATAAGGCGAAAATTTTTATTAAATTTTTATAGCGAAATGTTTTATTGCTGATTATCGCAGTTAGAATTATTAAAAATTATAAAAAATATAAACAAATAGTTGCGTTTATGTAAACAAACAGTTACATTAATGCGCTTGTGTTTTTATTTGAATTATGGTAGAGTATAACAATAAAATATTTTTGATATGATTTTGCTGGAGGATAAAAATTGTGTGATTGTTTTGGCTATATTTGCCGCCGTTTTAGTCGTTTTAATCGGTGCGGTTCCTACATTCGCTGTGCATGCTCAGACCGCACCGGCAGGAACAAACAGTACGGGTTTAGGACTCTCTATTGATGCCGTAAAGACCGACTATCTTGACCTTTCTGAACTTAAAGACGGTGCATACGTATTTGACCCCGATTGGCTCGACCAAAAGGTGCAAGAAGTAAGCTATGTAGTGACGAATGAGTCTGATTCGTATTCCATTGCAGAGTCGAGTTTTTATGAATTATCAAAAACATACAACTCAAAATTAGGATTTGATTCATCAGTTTCAGGTGGCGTTGACTTGTTTTCGGGAGGACTTTCGTTTGGCTTTAAGGCTAACAGTACCCAAAATTACAATGAATATACAAACCAATATTTCGGCACTTCTTATTTGTCGTATCGTTTGGTTCACAGCTACGACGACGACACTGATTATACCAACGAGAGTCTTATGACAGAAGAGAACTTTGAGGAACTCGGCAATTTATTGAATGTAGATAGGATAGACAGGGCATATTATTATTCGGGTTCTATTCAACAAACACCCGGCGACTCGGCAGCGCAGAATACTAACGTATTCATTGAAATTGACGAAAGTTTGCCAAACGACTACGGCTTTGAGTTATACGGGCGTATTCCGCAGAACGACAGTGAGGTCGTAATTACCGAGCTGTTGTTTAATCACTTCAAGCACGAGGGCTATTATGAATTTGACGAAAATTTTCAAGCGGAACTGTGGAAATCGGAACGCGTGAAGATATAATCGGGAAAAAGTTAACTGTTGACAATTTTTTTGTTTACGAAGTGACTATTGTCGGAATACTCGATACAAATTTTGATTTGGAATATTTCGAAGATTACCTGTTTAACGATTCAAGGGACAATGTCGCCGAACGCAGATATAGGGGTATCAGTCAATACGGAATGCATAATGCAATTTATGTTAACAGCGGCTTTTGCAATTCTGATTCGGTTAGCCGAGTGCTAATAGCTTGAACCTGATTTAAAGCGGGCAATATCGCAACATCTGCTGCGTTAAAGCCCTTGGTAATACGTCTCTGTATTGCCTGCGGGCTTTGCCTTGCATCTGCCGCAATCTGCCCGCTTTAAATTGCTCCGCACCCCCAAAGAGCGTATTTTGCGATGAATTGACGCGAAGACGAAGAAATAATACAGAGACGTATTATGATGAGGATGAACGACAAGGCGTGCAAAAGCCGCCTTTGGGGGCAGGTTCAACCTTTTAACACTCGGCTAA
>DVFR01000034.1 GCA_018713165.1 Candidatus Coproplasma stercoravium
GGCGGACGCCGCGCCCTTCCCGCTTTGTACTTTAATTATAACTTCACGTATGCGAATATGTCAAAACGTTATATTGGCGCAAAATGCCTTATATTATACAAATTTGTCATTTAACTTCTATCGAAGTAACCGTATAGCCCGCGTCGGCGACAACCTTTTTAATCTCCTCTTCGGAGACGGCTTCGCGGCTGCGCACGACGGCAAGATTCTTTTTGAGCTTGACGTCGGCGCTTACTACGCCGGATACGGCGGAGAGTGCGTTTTCAACGCGCTTTGCGCAGTGTTCGCAGCACATTCCGTCGATATTTACGATAGTTTTCATTAAACCTTCCTCCTCAAAAATTTGGGTATCGTTACCGTCTGACGGTTCTGCCGCGCGGGCAGGCACCGCAGAACGTTTGTTGCGCCTGTTTTTAAACCTTAACAGCCTGAGAGCGTTGAATACGACGAACAGCGAGCTGAGGCACATGCACGCCGCCGCTATCATGGGGTTGAAAGTGAAATCGGCCCACGCAAACACGCCCGCCGCAACGGGTATCATTATAACGTTGTAAATAAACGCCCAGAAAAGGTTCTCCTTTATGTTGCGCACGGTTGCCTTTGAGAGCTCAAACATGTCGTCCAGCGTTCTCAAATCTTCGCTCACGAGCACGACGTCGGCAGAATCTATCGCGACGTCGGTGCCGCTGCCTATGGCAATACCCACGTCTGCCTGTTTGAGCGCGGGCGAGTCGTTTATGCCGTCGCCTACCATCGCCACGCTGCCGCCGACCTGTTGCAGGTTGGTCACCGCGCGCAGTTTGTCTTCGGGCATAACCTCCGACATAAAGTCGTCAATGCCGACGCTGTCGGCAATGGCCTTTGCGGTATTCTCCTCGTCGCCCGTGAGCATGGCAACGCGCATCTTCCTGTCTTTCAGCAGAGCGACAGCCTCTCTGCTGCCATCTTTAAGAGTATCGGCTACGGCTATCAGCGCAAACACCCTCTTTTCGTCGGCGAGGTAGATAACCGTTTTGCCCTGTTTCGAAAGGGCGAGCGCAGAATCGCGCACCTCCCCGGAAATCTTTGAGCCGGAGACGAGTTTTTCGTTGCCGAGCAGATATCTCACGCCGTCAACTTCGGCAACCGCACCCTTGCCTACGATATATTCGAACGACTGCGCAGGCACGCCGTCCTGAACGTAGTCCACTATGCACTTTGCGAGCGGGTGGTTGGAGTTTTTCTCGATTCCGCAGGCAATGGCGAGCGCCCTTTTTTTGTCTGCCCCGAAAGTAAGGACGTCGGTCACGCGGGGCTTACCCTCGGTGAGGGTTGCCGTTTTATCGAGCAGAACTGCGTTTACGTCGCATACCTTTTGCAGACTCTCGGCGTCTTTATATAAAATGCCGAGCGAAGCCGCCTTGCCCGTAGCCGTCATTATAGCCACGGGAGTGGCAAGCCCGAGCGCGCAGGGGCAGGATACGACGAGCACGCTTATGGCGTAAGTCACGCAGTGTTCGGGCACGAACGCGCCGTCGATGAGCAGCCATACGGCAAAAGTTATGAGCGCTATCGCCACAACTACAGGCACGAATACGCCCGCAACCTTATCGGCAAATTTCTGTATTGGCGGCTTGGAGGCGCCTGCCTCGCGCACCATCTTTACTATCTTTGAAAGGGTTGTATCCTCGCCAATCTTCTGCGCGCGCATCTTTATAACGCCGCTCTTGTTGAGTGCGGCAGACGTTACGGCGTCGCCCACTGTGACCTCGACGGGCAGGCTCTCTCCCGTTATCGCAGATTTATCTACAAAGGTGCTC
This sequence comes from Candidatus Coproplasma stercoravium, assembly GCA_018713165.1. Lineage (GTDB taxonomy): Bacteria > Bacillota > Clostridia > Christensenellales > Borkfalkiaceae > Coproplasma > Coproplasma stercoravium. The sequence continues at coordinate 1,800 of DVFR01000034.1, forward strand.
CCTTCGGTTATCACGCCGTCTACGGGGATATATTCGCCCTGCTTTACGATTAGAATATCGCCGACGGCGACTTCCGAAACGGGAACTATCACCTGCTCCCCGCCGACTTCCCTGGTAACTTTATCGGGGGCGAGCTTTAATAGTTTTTCAATCTCGCTGCCCGTGCGGCGCTTTGACTTCTCTTCGAGCCATTTCCCGACGGTGACGAGCGTCAATATGGTGCCTGCCGATTCAAAATAGAGGTTCATCGCATAGTCGTGCGCGACGTTTGTGTCGGTTTCGACGAAGATGAGAACCATCATAACAAACGAATAGATGAACGACACGCCTGCGCCGAGCGCGACGAGCGTATCCATATTCGGCACCTTTTTTACGAGAGCTTTTGCGCCGCTCGTAAAAAATTTGTAGTTGACGCCTATTATCGCCGCCGTAAGTATGCACTGGTAGAACGCGAACCACTGCGGGTTTACCGCGGGGTCTAAAAGCCCAATCGGAAGCCCGAACATATGCCCCATCGAAATTACGAGAAGGGGAACGAGTATGCACAGCGATACGATAAACCTTATGAAGAGCTTTTTATCCTGCGCGGTCTCCTTGCCCTGAGGCTGTTCGCCCTCGTGCCACACTCCGTAGCCGAGAGATTTTACGGCGTCGAATATAGCCTCTTCCGAGACGGCGCCCTCGTCGTAGTCGACCGTCATGCACTTGCCCATCAGGCTGACTTCGACGGAGTTCACCCCCTCCATTTTGCCGACGACGCGCTCTATGCCCGAAGAACAGGCCGAACACGTCATGCCGGTAACAGCGTAAGTTTTTTTCACTTTTTCCTCTCTGCGCCGGCGCTGTTTCAGGTTTTGCCTGCCACGCGCCTGCGGTATTATAATTCCTACTTTTTTTATATGATTTAATTATAGCGTGATATAAAGGGTTTGTCAACCTATATTTAAATATTGCCGTTTTAAAATTTAAGTTAAAAAGAGAGAGCCACCGCGCTTTAAGCGCGGCGGCATAAAATAAAATTCAACGCCAAAGCGGGCCGCCCGAAAATCAGACAGCCCGCCGAAGGTCTTTTTTAATTAAAATCAGTCTTTCTTTACCTTTTCGGCTACAACCTCAGTCTTGTCGTAGTAACCGCAGTTGCCGCAAACCCTGTGCGCCTGCATCATGGAATGGCAATGAGGGCACTCCACAAGCGTGGGAGCCGTTGCCTTGTAGTTTGCAAACCTGCTGTTTGTTCTGCTCTTTGACTGTTTTCCCTTGGGTACTGCCATATTCTACACCTCTTTTATCTTTCTTATCTTTTATTTAATCTCTATGCCCTTACAGCCGGGCCTGCACAGAAGAATCTGCGGCTGACTGAAAAGAACAGCATCGTTTACGGCAGTGGTAAGATTGATTTTAAAGCCGTTATACGAATAATTTTCACCGTCGTCTTCGGGCAGAAAAAGAATATCGCTTTCGTATTCCACCTGCTTTTGCGCAGGTTCGAGGCAATACGAGCACACGCCGCTGAGCGTGTATCTCAGCTTTAAAGACACGCCGACAGAATCGTCGTCGTAAATCTCGAATTCGCCGAAAACCTTCACTTTGCCGTCTATGCGCGCCGAAGGAAGAATGACGAGTTCGGCGGGACAATCGTATTCGAACGAAAAGTCACCGCGGTACTGTTTTAAAGCAATCTGCCTTGCTACATCTATAATCATACCGAACCGACTATGCAATTATAGTATATAGCCGCATTTTTGTCAACTTATTTTGTAAACGGCGCCAACAATTTTTTACAGAAGTTCCGCCGTTTCCCTTGCGATTACAAGCTCTTCGTTCGTGGGGATAACGAGTATTTTAACCCTGCTGTCCGCCGCGGAGATGTCGCGTATCGAACCGTCGTTTTTGCCCTCGTTCTTGGCCTTGTCCATTTTAACGCCGAGGAACTCGAGTCCTTCGCATACGCCCTCCCTGACTACGGGGGTGTTTTCGCCTATGCCTGCGGTGAATACTATGCAGTCAAGCCCGCCCATTGCCGCGGCATACGCGCCAACGAAGCGCTTGGTCTGATAGCTGAACATATCGAGGGCGAGCTGGCACCTTGCGTTGCCCTGTTCTGCGCCTGCGATGAGGTCGCGGAAGTCGCTCGAAACGCCCGAAATACCCGCCACACCGCACTTTTTGTTGAGGTAAGTAACGATTTCCGCGTGGGTCATGCCCTTTTTGCGCGCGAGGAATTCAACCGCCGACGCGTCGATGTCGCCCGAACGGGTGCCCATGAGAACGCCTGCAAGCGGGGTGAAGCCCATCGACGTATCGATGCACTTTCCGCCGTCTACCGCCGTTATCGACGAGCCGTTGCCGAGGTGGCAGGTAACGATTTTAAGCTCTTCGGGCTTCTTGCCGAGATATTTTGCGGCTTCCTGCGAAACAAATTTATGGCTGGTGCCGTGCGCGCCGTACTTTCTTACGCCGTACTTCTTATAGTCGTCGTAATCGATGCCGTAGAGGTACGCCTTTTCGGGCATGGTTGCATGGAAAGACGAGTCGAACACGAGCGCCATGGGCGTGTTCGGCATAACTTCTATGCACGCGCGGATAGCAGTCGCCGCCGAAGGATTGTGCAGAGGCGCAAGCTCGAAGGTCTTTTCTTCGAGCGTTTTTAACACCTCGGGGGTGACGAGCGTCGTCTTTTTGAAATATTCGCCGCTCGCGACTATTCTGTGGCCTACCGCGCCTATCTCTTCCATCGACCTGATTACGCCGATTTCGCCGTCGGTAAGAGCGTCGAGAACGAGTTCGATTGCAACCTTGTGGTTGGGCATGTCCTGGTTATAAACCTTTTCCTTGCCGTTGCCCTTGGCCTTTAAAACGGAGCCGGGAATGCCTATTCTTTCGCATCCGCCTTTGGCGAGAACGCCTTCGGTCTCCATGTCGATGAGCTGATATTTGAGCGATGAGCTGCCTGCGTTGATAACTAAAATTTTCATTATCTTTGAGTCCCCTCCCTTTTTACTTACTCAGCCTGAAGCGCGGTAACGGCTACCGTGGCCACGATATCGTCTACGTTGCAACCGCGGGAAAGGTCGTTGAGGGGTTTTGCAAAGCCCTGGCAAACGGGGCCGATTGCCATATAGCCGCCGAAGCGCTGCGCAATCTTGTAGCCGATGTTGCCCGCGTTGATGTTGGGGAATATGAACACGTTTGCATGACCTGCAACCTTGGAGCCGGGAGCTTTGAGCTCGCCTACTTCGGGAGCTACAGCAGCGTCGAACTGGAATTCGCCGTCGAGCGCGAGGTCGGGAGCCATCTCCTTTGCGAGCGCCGTCGCCTCCTGCATTTTGGGAACCGATTTGAAGAACTTGTCGTCGTTACCCGAACCCTTGGTAGAGAACGAGAGCATGGCAACCCTCGGCTCTATGCCTGCGATGGCCTTTGCAGTCTTGGCGGAAGATACCGCTATATCGGCAAGCTGCTGGGCATCGGGTTCGATGTTTATGGCGCAGTCGGCAAATACCGCAACGCCGTCGGGATTGTATTTATTTCCGCCGTCGGGAGCAATCATGATAAAGCAGCTCGAAACGGTTTTTATGCCGGGAGCCGTTTTTACGACCTGAAGTCCGGGACGGAGAGTGTTTGCCGTAGAATGGCAGGCGCCGGAAACATAGCCGTCTACGTCGCCCGCTTTGAGCATGAGCGCGCCGAACATAGTCCTGTCCTTCGCCTGCTGTGCCGCCTGCTCTTCGGTCATGCCCTTAGCTTTGCGAGCTTCGTACAAAATCTTGGCGTATTCCGCCGTTTTTTCGGAGGTGAGCGGGTCGACGAGCGTAATGCCGGTGAGGTCTACGCCGGGAGCTACTCTTTTGGCCTCTTCCTCATTGCCGATGAGCACTATTTTAGCTATTCCCTCTTTGGTAATCTGCGCCGCGGCTTCAACCACGCGCTTGTCCTCGCCCTCGCAAAGAACTATCGTCTTTTTAAGGGATGCCGCTTTCGCCTTGATTTCGTCAAGTAATGCCATGTTAAAATTTCTCCTTAAAACACTTTATTTATCAACTTTTTTGGTATATAATGCCTGTACAAGGTATTTAATACCGCTGTACCGTTTATTATTATATAATAAAATTTTACAATTGTAAAGATTAAAATTAACATTTTCTCTTCAAGCTTATGAAAATTTGCGCCATCGTATGCGAATACAACCCCTTTCACAACGGACATAAATATCTTTTGGAGCGGGCGAGAGAGCTTTCGGGCTGCGACGCGCTCGTCTGCGTTATGAGCGCGAGCTTTACCCAGCGCGGCGAAATATGCGTTCTGCCGAAGTTTTTGCGCGCCAAACACGCGATAAAGGGCGGCGCAGACTGCGTATTGCAGCTGCCTGCGGCATTTTCGGTGGCACCCGCAGAAATTTTCGCCGCGGGCGCAGTAAGCATAATAACTAAAATACCGGACGTTACTCACCTTGCCTTCGGCTGCGAAAACGCCGACGGGGAGAGCATACAAAAAACCGCTAAAATACTCTTTGACGAGGACGGAACATTCAAAGACGCGCTCAAAAGGTCGCTCGGCGGCGGAGAAAGCTATAAAAGAGCCGTGGCGCGCGCCCTGGAAGAGAGCGGAGCACAGCCGGGCATTGCCTCCTCCCCCAACAACGTGCTCGCGCTGGAATACGCGAAGGCGCTTTTAAAGGCGGGTTCAGATATAAAAATCGTCCCGGTTGAAAGGACGGGCGCCGGCTACGCCGAAAAGGAGCTGAAGGAGAACTTTTCCTCTGCGAGCGGCATAAGGGCGAACCTAGGCAACCCGAAAATCGCCGGCAACGTGCCCGGCTACGTCTTTGCCGCGCTGAAAGGCGCAGACCTCAAAAAAGCCGAAGAAAAGCTCGGCGCGATAGAGCGCTTTGCGATAGACGCCCGCGGAACGGACGGACTTAAAAAGGTATTCGGCTGCACGGAGGGACTCGAAAACAAAATTTATTCGCTCCGCGGCGAAACCGCGGAGGAGATTATAAAAAGCTCCACGGGAAAGAGATACTCCTCCTCACGGATAAGGCGCATTCTCGCCGCAAACGCGCTTTCGCTGTATGCAGACGACGTAAAAAAATATCTGGCGCATGGCACCTATATAAAGCCGCTCGCCTTAAGCGAGAGCATGGCGGATGAAATTTTTGCCGCGCTGGCACAATCGGAACTGCCCGTGATTGTAAAACAGAGCGATTTGAACAGTCTTTCACCGACGGCGCGGAAGTGCTTTTTATCGGACGGGCGCGCAGATTTCGTGCGGTCGCTATGCTTTGGCGAAAGCGAGTACGACTATACGGTAAAATTTGTAAAGCGGCAATAAAAAGGCAGGGAAAAGCAGAAAAAAGAACCTCCCTTCCCTCTACATTATTATATATAAAAGCGAAGCGACAAAAGAGCGGCGCGGCGGAAAGTTCCGCCGCGCCGCGCGCATTTTTTTAGTTTAAAATCCGAGATTAATCTGTAAGCCGAGTTCTGTCGTGTACGGTCATCTATCTACGCTTGCCGTCGCCGGCAAGCTCCAGCGATATTAACGGATAAGGACGGACGGGCAGCCCGCGCGATTGAACGCAGCCCTTATCCCAATCTTGCATCGGATGGGGTTTAATTGGCTCGCCTTGTTACCAAAGCGACGGTGAGCTCTTACCTCGCCATTCCAACCTTACAGCAAAATGCTGCGGTATATTTCTGTTCACTTTCCTTGAAGTCGCCTCCTCCTGCCGTTAGCAGGCATCCTGCCCTGCGATGCTCGGACTTTCCTCACGTTGCGTAAAGCAACCCGCGACCGTATAATTAACTCGGATTTGAAAATATTGTAGCACACTTTAAAAATTTTTGTAACTAATTACGCTCACAATATTGATTTTTTATAAAATTTCCTTTAAAATATATAATGGACAAAAAGGATTCAAGATTTTACAGGAGTATTTGATAATGAAAAAGACTAAAATTATCTGCACGCTCGGCCCTGCAAGCGACACCGAGGAAATCATCTCCGACCTCATCGACGCCGGAATGAACGTCGCAAGGCTCAACTTTTCGCACGGCACGCACGAAGAGCACGCGGCAAAAATTGCCAAAATTAAAAAAGTGAGGGAACAGAAAAAGGCACCCATCGCCATTATGCTCGACACCAAGGGCCCCGAATTCAGAATCGGCACCTTTAAAGACGGCAGCATCACGCTCAAAGACGGCGACCCCTTCACCTTCACCACCGAAAAGATTGAAGGCGACCAGACCAAAGTTTCGGTTTCGTTCGGCGGAATATGCGAACAGCTCAAACCTGGCGATAAAATACTTCTCAACAACGGACTCATTATTTTTGAAGTCTTAAAGGTTAAAAAGCCCGAAGTACAGTGCAAGACTGTTGTCGGAGGCGTGCTTTCGAACAAAAAGTCGATGTTCTTCCCCGACAAAGAGCTCGACATGGTGTACCTCTCCGAACAGGACAAGTCCGACATTGCCTTCGGCGTTGAACAGGGCATCGACTATATCGCCTGCTCGTTCGTTTCCAAGGCGCAGGATATCGTCGACGTGAGGAACTGGCTCAAAGAGTGCGGCTCTCCCGAGGGCGACATTGAAATTATCGCAAAGATTGAAAGCCGTTCGGGCGTGAACAACCTCGACGAAATTCTCGCCGTATCCGACGGCATAATGGTTGCCCGCGGCGACCTCGGCGTGGAAGTTCCCTTCGAAGAGCTCCCCAGCATTCAGAAAACCATTATCCACCAGTGCCGCGTGCACGGCAAACGCAGCATTACGGCTACCGAAATGCTCGAATCCATGATTAAGAATCCCCGCCCCACCCGTGCCGAAATTTCCGACGTTGCAAACGCAGTTTACGACGGCTCGTCGGCCATAATGCTCTCGGGCGAGACGGCTGCGGGCGAACACCCCGTAGAGGCTGTTAAGGCGATGGCGAGGATTGCCGCCCAGGCGGAAGAAAACACGCAGTATATCAACTACATCAAACCCGAAGATTACCATATCAAAACCCTGTCGGAGGCGCTCTCACACTCTGCGTGCACGCTCGCCGAAGATATCGGCGCAAAGCTGATAGTTGCCTGCACCCGCTCGGGCTATACGGCAAAACTCGTGTCGCGTTTCCGTCCGATGATTGACATTATCGGCATGACGACGGACGAGAGGGCTTACAGAAAGCTTGCTTTAAGCTGGGGCGTTATCCCTGTAATGAGCGAGGAATTCTATTCCGTCGACGTACTCTTCCACTACGGCAAGCAGGCGGCAAAGCAGACGGGGCTCGTTAAAAAGGGCGACAAGATTGTTTTAACCGGCGGCACCCCCAACGGCAAGAGCGGCAACTCCAACCTCATAAACGTTGAAACCATATAACAGAATTGCATTAAATAACCCCTCCCGTTTTTTTCGGGAGGGGTTTTTGTTGTTGTATGCACTATCCAATTATGTCATACCCGTTTTTATCGCTCTGCTTTAAAAACAGGGTGGGGCCCGCACAAATGTGCAGGCCCCATTCGAGAGAATATGAAAAAAGTTATGTGTGGTCGGTTTGGCGGCAGAACTTATTTCTGCCCGTTTCTCCGGATTGTTTCGCACTGTCTTTTCCGACATTCGTCCGAAGATTTCCGAGGGCTTTTCTGCCCTTCGATTGTTTAAATTATAGCCCGATTTTGTGTTTATTATATGAAAAGCTTATATCTTTTTAGTGAGCATTTAAGCTGTTTTTATGCAGATTATATATAAATTCAGCCGTTTTTATGCCGTCTGCCGCAGAACTCGTTATGCCGCCCGAATATCCGCTGCCCTCGCCGCAGGGATACAGATTTTTTAAAGATACGCTCTGCCTGTCTTCGCCGCGCACAATTCTTACGGGTGAGGAAAAGCGCGACTCGACGCCCGTTAAAAGCGCGTCTTCGTCGTCAAATCCGTGCAGCCTGCGCGCCATGTCGGGCACGGCGGCACGCAGTGCCTCCGCCGCAACTTCGGAAAGCACTTCGTCGAGGGGAGCAAAATTTACGCCCGCAGCGTAAGTGGGCAAAACTTCGCCGAATCTCTGCGACTGTTTGCCCGTTAAAAAATCACCCAAACGCTGGCAGGGCGCGCGATAATCGCCGCCGCCGTAGGAAAACGCCCTTTTTTCGAGTTCCCGCTGGAAATTCATTCCGTCGAACAGTCCCGCGCCGAAATCTGCGCGCGAGAGCTGAACCATGAGCGCGGAGTTTGAATTTTTGCCGTCGCGTGCAAAGTCGCTCATGCCGTTTACCACCACTCCGCCCCTCTCGCTCGCGGCAGGAATGACCACGCCGCCAGGGCACATGCAGAAGGTGAAAACCGAGCGCTCGTGCGCGTGGGATACGAGTTTGTAGTCGGCAGTCGGCAGCAATTTATAGTTTTTGCCGTACTGCGCAAAACTTATCTTTTCGGCGAGGTGCTCTATCCTCACGCCCACCGCAAAATCGCGCGGCTCCATATAAATGCCGTTTTTGTGCAGCATTTCAAAGGTATCGCGCGCGGAATGTCCCACGGCGAGCACCGCCGCAGAAACGGCAAGTTCACCCTCTTCTCCGCTCGCCGCATCGCGGTATTTCACCGCTCTAAGCGCGCCGCCATCCGAGGTAAAGCCGCAGAATATTTTTCCGAAAAGGAACTTTCCGCCGCAACTTATAATATAGGCGCGGATATTTTTGAGCACGAGGCGCAGTTTGTCGCTGCCGATGTGCGGCTTGTTGAGGTAAAGAATTTCCTGCGGGGCGCCGAAACGGGCAAAAATTTCGAGCACGTCGCGGTTGTAGCCGTCCTTGGTCTGGGTATTCAGCTTGCCGTCGGAAAAAGTGCCCGCGCCGCCCTCGCCGAACTGGACGTTGCAGTTTTCGTCGAGCGTTCTTTCGGTAAAAAATTTATTTACCGCACCCGCACGCTCGTCCACGCTCCTGCCGCGCTCCAAAATCACGGGCGAATAGCCGCGCTCGCACAGCCGCACGGCGCAACACAGTCCTGCGGGCCCCGAACCTACCACGCACACCGCTGGCGCGTTATTCAGTTTTTCGAGCGGCGGCTTTCCGTCGCTCTCTTTGTCGGTGGAGTACGCCACCGAATAGAGCCAGAAAATATTGTTTTTGTCGCGCGCGTCGAGCGACTTTTTTATTATTTTGAAATAGCCGAGCCTGCCGCCCGCCCTCTTTTTTACCTGTTTATAAAGCTCGTCCTCGCCCTTTCCTGCGGGAATTTTTACGTTGTCAAGCCGCTTTATCATACTTCCTCCGAAGGGTTTTCGCGCGCGTCTATCGCAAGCGCGACGTGCCACGCCGAGGCAAACGCCCACGTGAGGTTGTAGCCGCCGCAGTCGCCGTCGATATCGAGCACTTCGCCCGCAAAGAAAAGATTTTTGCACAGCTTGCTTTCGAGCTCCTCCGTCACGAACCGCATATCAACGCCGCCGTGAGTCACCTGCGCATAGTCGAAACCGAGCGTGCCCGTAACTTTCAGCGTAAAATGCTTTGCCATGGCGGCAATGTCTTCGGGTTTGTCACTTGCGGCGCGCCTGATTATCGCCCTGCCTATCTGGTTGTTGAGCGTAAGCGTTAAAAGCTCGCTTGCGGCATAGCCCAGCTTCTGCTTATCCCGGACGTCCAATCTGAGCGTTTCAAAATCAATGTCGGGAACAAATTCAATTATAACTTCGCCCGTTTTGCCCGCAAATGCGGGCGATACAGAAAATACGGCGTTGCCCGAAATTCCGTATTCGGTAAATATCACGTCGCCGCGCGCGGAAGAGACGGCCTTTCCGTCGACCACAGCGGTAAGGTTGCAGTCGGCGCGTATTCCGCGGAGCGTTTTTATATACGTCGTATCCGTTTTAAGCTGGACGAGCGACGGATACAGCGGCGTGATTTTATGTCCGAACGCTTCGGCGAGGGAATACGAAGAGCCGTCCGTTCCGAACTGCTTCTGCGCCTTTCCGCCCACGCACAGCAAAACATACTTTGCCGAAATGCTCTTTCCGTCGGAGAGCGTAAGGCGGAAAAGGTCGTCTTTTTTTATGGCGGTGACCTTTACGCCCGTAAAAGTTGCCACTTTATGGTCGGCAATGTCTTTTATAAGGCAGTCGGTGAGAGCCGAAGCCTGCCGCCCCGAAGGGTAAATTCTGCCCTTTTCATCCGCCGCAAAGATACCGTGAAAGAGCGTTTCGTATACCCTTTTCCGTCGCGAAATAATGTCGTAGGCCATATTTACCGAACCGCCGCCGAAGGGCTGCGGCCCCGCGCTGTGATAATTTTTGGGACTTATCGAGGTATTGCCCACGTTACCCTGGCCGTTGCCCGTGGCTGAGAGTTTTTTGCCGAGGCGGGGACCGCCCTCTATCACGCAAATATTGAATTTTTCGCGGCGGCTAAACATAATTCTGCTTAAAAACGCCGCGGCGGCAAGCCCCGAGGCTCCCCCGCCCACTATCGCTGCATCGAAATACATAAATAAAAAATTTTAAGTTTTTTATTTAATTGTATATTAAGGCGCAGGCTATGTCAACTTTTAAGCGAGCACAAAATGTGTTCAAACGCGGCAAGATGGAGCTTTTCGTCCTCTAAAATGCGCTCTATAATATCTTTGAGTTTCTGATTTTTCAGCATGCGAAGCATGCGTTCATAGCCCCTTATCGCCTCCCTCTCCGCGCGGACGTCGTCCTCCGCCATGCACACGAGAGAACGCGAATAAGTTACGAACTTTGCCGAATAAAAATTGAACATCGAAGGCGGGTTTGCCGTATATACGGGCGCCGCGCCGAGAGCGAGAATGACCGAACCAATAAGTTTTAAATGGAACATCTCTGCGATGGCTATTCTCTCTATCGTGTCGGCAAATTCGCTATACCCGTTTGCCTTGAAATGATGGTAGTGATAAAGATACTGCAAAATCGCGTTCAGTTCACCCGCGGGAGTTGCATAGGCGGGTGAAATTACGCGCAACGAATAGGCGTCGGGGCAAAGCCCTTCCGCCGAGGGAAAAGGTCTGTCTGCAGTTAAAGGCGAAGGCATAGAAAAAGCTCCTTGAAATTTTGACTTTATATCAAAATATTCAAAGAGCATTTACGTTTGTGATTAAAAAGCCTTCGCGCAACAGGAGTCCGCATAAAAAACTCACAGCCTTCTGAGCGCCGTTACAGCGCCGTAGTGTTTTACCGTAAACTTTTCGCCGGCGTATTTTTCGAGCATCTGCATGTGCTCGCGCGAAAAATCCTCCAACTTTTCATTTGAAAGCGCGGCGCTCACGCCGCGGCAGGAAAGTATTCTGCCGTGCCAGCTCTCACGCGAAAACGGAACGCTCAAGGGGAAAACTTCCTGCGTTTCCAGCTTGAAAAACTTAAAATAACATTCGGGTATATCTATCGGCTCGGGTCTGTCGCCGCAGCCCGTCCAACGGGGATTATATTTTAAAATAAGTTCTTCCGAGCGGGCGGCGATATCGTCCTCATACGGCAGCCAGCCCATATAGGCTACGGCAAAAATGCCGCCTTCGGCCATGACGTCAAAGAGTTTTGAGGCAAGTTTTTCGTGACGCAAATAGGTGAAACACTGGCACGCGGTGGCGGCGCCGAAACTGTTTTCGGGAAAGGATATTTCCTCTGCGGGACTGCACAAAAAATCTATATCCATACCCTGTTCTTTTGCAAGACGGCGCGCCCCGTCAATCTGTTTTTCGGCGATATCCACGCCGACGAAGCGCGCTCCCGTGCCGTACAATGCGCGGGCGATTACGCCCGTGCCCGTACCTATATCGAGAACGTTCATGCCGCTCTTTATTTTTGCGGCATTTTTCAGCCTTGCAATAAACTCGTCGGGATAAATATCCCTGTACTTTGCATATAATGCGGAGGATTTGTTCCAGTCGAACTCGCCGCCGTTATCGATATGTGAAAAACGCATTTTCGCTCCGCCGCGGCAGGTAAAAATTTAACTGCCGCGCCAATTTAAAATATTTTAAAATACAAATTAAAATACCGTTCGTTGCGGCATAGTGCCGCACCAATTTTAAAAATAAATATTTTTTTACAGTATTTTTTTAAGAAACCGGCCGGTGTAACTTTCGGGGTGTGCGGCAATTTCTTCGGGCGTGCCGCAGGCTATAAGCGAACCGCCCTTGTCGCCCCCTTCGGGGCCCAAATCGATTATCCAGTCGGAGGTTTTTATAACGTCGAGGTTGTGCTCAATCACAAGCACGGTATTGCCGCCCTCGCGTAGCCTTGCGAGAATTTTTATGAGCTTATCCACGTCGTATGTGTGCAAACCCGTCGTGGGTTCATCGAGAATGTAGAAGGTTTTGCCCGTACTCCTCTTTGAAAGTTCGGTGGCGAGCTTTACCCTCTGCGCCTCGCCGCCCGAAAGGGTGGTTGCGCTCTGCCCGAGTTTTATATAGCCGAGCCCCACGTCGACGAGCGTGGCAAGCTTGTTATATATCGAACCTATGGGCTTGAAAAATTCCGCGGCGTCCTCCACCGTCATCTCCAGAACGTCGGAGATTGACTTGCCCTTGTACTTTACTTCCAGCGTTTCGCGGTTATAGCGCTTGCCGCCGCACACTTCGCAGGGAACGTAAATATCGGGCAGGAAATGCATTTCTATCTGAATGATGCCGCCGCCCTCGCAATGCTCGCACCTGCCGCCCGCGATATTGAAGGAGAATCTGCCGCTCTTGTAGCCCCGCTCCTTCGCGTCGGGAGTGGCGGCAAACAAGTCGCGTATCATCGTGAATACGCCCGTATAAGTTGCAGGGTTGGAACGGGGCGTTCTGCCTATCGGCTGCTGGTCTATCGCAATGACTTTGTCGAAATACTCAAGCCCCTCTATCGAATCAAACTTGCCCTGCGGCTGGCGCGCGCCGTTCAACGTATTTGCAAGATAAGGATAAATTATTTCGTTGACAAGGCTGGATTTTCCCGAGCCGGAAACGCCCGTGACAGCTGTTATGAGCCCTGCGGGAATGTGTACATCAATGCCCTTTAAGTTGTTCTGACGGCAACCCTTTACCGTGAGATATCTGCCGTCGGGCTGTTTGCGGACAGCGGGCACCTCTATTTTGCGCCTGCCGGCAAGGTAGTCGCCCGTGATGGAATTCGGGCAGTTCATAATGTCCTGCGGGGTGCCGCACGCGACTACTTCGCCGCCGTGCACGCCCGCCCTCGGCCCGATGTCGACAATATAGTCTGCTTCGCGCATGGTGTCCTCGTCGTGCTCAACTACAATAAGGGTATTGCCCAAATCGCGCAACCCTTTGAGCGAAGCAAGGAGTTTTTCGTTGTCGCGCTGGTGCAGACCTATGCTCGGCTCGTCGAGGATATACAAAACACCCGTGAGTGCGCTGCCTATCTGCGTGGCAAGCCTTATGCGCTGGCTCTCGCCGCCCGAGAGCGTTGCCGCCGAACGCGAGAGAGTGAGGTAACCGAGGCCGACGTTGCGCAGAAAGCTTAAGCGGTTGTTGATTTCGCGCACGATGCTGTCGGCAATCATGTGTTCGGTGGGTGTAAAGAAGGAAAAATCGGTAAATGAGGCGAGGTCGTCGACGGATGTGTCGCACACCTGCGCTATATTTTCACCGCCGACCGTTACGGCGAGCGCCTCTTTTTTCAATCTCTTGCCGTGGCATACGGGGCAGTCGGTCACGCGCATATAGCGCTCTATGTCCCACTTTACGCTGTCGGACGAGGTCTGGTTGTAGCGGCGCTGGAGGTTGTTGACAAAGCCCTCCCACGCCGTTTTATAGCTGCCGTTGAAGCGGTAGGCGTTATATGCAAGCTCTATTTGCTCGCCGCCGTTGCCGTACATGAGCATATCATAAACGCCCTGCGGCAGGTCTTTAACGGGCACGTCCATGGAAAAGTTGTAGTGCTTTGCAAGGGAATTAAGGTACATTTGCGTAACAGAGGAACTGTCGAGATTCCAGCCGCTCACCTTTATTGCGCCCTCGCGGAGAGTCTTGGTCTTGTCGGGGCAAATCATGTCGGGGTCGACTATCTGCTTGAAGCCGAGACCGGAGCACTCGGGACAGGCGCCCCACGGCGTGTTGAAGGAAAAGAGACGGGGTTCTATCTCCTCTATCGATATGCCGCAGTCGGGGCAGGCGTAGTTTGAGGAATAAAGTTCCTCCTTGTCGCCGCTGTCGATAATAACAAGTCCGCCGCCCAGCTTTAACGCCGCCTCCAGGCTGTCGGTAAGGCGTTTTAAAATACCTTCCTTTATCACAAGCCTGTCGAGTATTACCGAGATGGTATGGCGGATATTCTTCTCTAAATGAATCTCCTCCTGCAGGTCGTACACGGCGCCGTCAATCTTAACCCTGCCGTAGCCGCTCTTTTTAAAGGAGGCGAGCTCCTTTGCAAACTCGCCCTTTTTGCCGCGGGCTATGGGCGCCTCCACCATTATCTTGCTGCCCTCGGGCATCGCCATAACCCTGTCGGCAATCTCGTCAACCGACTGCTTGCGTATCTCCCTGCCGCAGTTGGGGCAATGGGGAATGCCCACGCGCGCGAACAAAAGACGGAAATAGTCGTAAATTTCCGTTACCGTGCCCACAGTGGAGCGCGGGTTGTGCGAAGTCGTCTTCTGGTCTATGGAAATTGCAGGCGAAAGGCCGTCTATCGACTCGACGTCGGGTTTCTCCATCTGCCCCAGAAACTGGCGTGCGTATGACGAGAGGCTCTCTATATACCTCCTCTGCCCCTCGGCGAAAATCGTATCGAATGCGAGGGTAGATTTGCCGCTGCCCGAAAGCCCCGTGAACACCGTTAAGGTATTGCGGGGAATGTGCACGTCGATATTTTTAAGATTATTTTCCTTTGCGCCTTTAACAAAAATTTCTTCTTTCATATTTACCTTGAATTTATTTTAAAACGTTAATTTTTAGGCACGTTTTTGCCCGCCGTGCGCATGCGCTTTTTGAGCCCGTTTATCGTATCGCGAATCTCTATCGCGCGCTCGAAGTCGAGCTGGGCGGAGGCCACCGCCATGAGCGCTTTGAGCTTTTCAATTTCGGCGGGAATATCGGCGGCCTTCACGTCGTCGCCAATCTGTTTTTTGCCCGTTATGCCTATCGTGCTCTTTACTTCCTTGATTATCGTCTTTGGTACAATGCCGTGCGCCTTGTTGTATTCGTCCTGAACCTTTCTGCGGCGCTCCGTTTCGTCTATCGCCCTCTTCATGCTGCCCGTGATTGTATCGGCATACATAATCACCCTGCCCTCGGCATTTCGCGCGGCGCGGCCTATCGTCTGCACGAGCGAGGTTTCGCTTCGCAAAAAGCCCTCTTTATCGGCGTCGAGAATGGCCACGAGCTTGACTTCGGGCAGGTCGAGCCCCTCGCGGAGCAGGTTTATGCCGCAGAGTACGTCGAACTCGCCGCTCCTGAGCCCGTTTATTATGTCGATGCGTTCGAGCGCGTCGATATCGCTGTGCATATATTTGACTTTTAAGGAATGTTCCTTTAAATAGTCGGTAAGGCTCTCCGCCATGCGCTTTGTGAGCGTGGTGACGAGCACCCTGCCCTGAGCGGCTATAACCTTTTTAATCTCGCCCAGAAGGTCGTCAATCTGCCCTTTCGTCGGGCGCACCTCCACCTCCGGGTCTAAAAGCCCCGTGGGGCGGATAAGCTGTTCGACCGTATTGCCCGACTGTTCGAGCTCATAGGGCGCGGGCGTTGCCGAAACGCAGATAAGCTGCGGTATGCGCGCGTCGAACTCTTCGAAGGTGAGCGGGCGGTTGTCGTACGCAGACTTTAAGCGGAAACCGTAGTTTACAAGGTTTTCCTTTCTGCTCCTGTCGCCGTGGTACATGGCGCGTATCTGCGGAATCGTCATGTGACTTTCGTCTATAAACACGAGAAACTCTCCGCGGGGGAAGTAATCGAGGAGGGTGAACGAGGGCTCGCCGGGGCTGCGCCCGTCGAAATAGCGGCTGTAATTTTCCACGCCGCTGCAATAGCCGATTTCGCGTATCATCTCCATATCGAAAGTAGTGCGCTGTTCCAGCCTCTCCGCCTCCAACGGTTTGCCCGCATCGCGGAAAGCCTTCACTTCGTCGTTCATGTCGCGCTCTATCATGGAAAGCGCGTGTTCGAGCTTGTCCGAGCCGACCGCATAGTGGGTGGCGGGGAATATGCACACGTGTTTGAGTTCGGAGATTATGTTGCCCGTTACGGCGTCCTCTTCGCATATTCTGTCTATTTCGTCGCCGAAAAATTCGACGCGTATTGCCACTTCGGAGTTGCTCGCGGGGAATATCTCTACTATATCGCCGCGGACGCGGAATGTCGCGCGGTGGAAATCCATGTCGTTGCGCTGATACTGAATTTCAACCAGACGGCGCAGGAGCGCGTCGCGCTCAATCTCCTGCCCGGGGCGGAGGGAGATTGAAAGACGGAAATACTCTTCGGGCGCACCCAGACCGTATATGCACGAGACGGAGGCAACGACGATTACGTCTTTCCTCTCGCCCAAAGCGGCGGTCGCCGAGTTTCGGAGTTTATCTATCTCATCGTTGAGGCTCATATCCTTTTCGATATAGGTATCGGTGGAAGGAATGTAGCTCTCGGGCTGGTAATAATCGTAGTACGAAACGAAGTACTCTACCCTGTTTTCGGGGAAGAACTCGCGAAATTCATTGCAAAGCTGCGCGGCGAGCGTTTTGTTGTGCGCAATCACGAGCGTGGGGCGGTTTACGTTTTTGATTATGTTTGCCATCGTGAACGTTTTGCCGCTGCCCGTAACTCCGACGAGCACCTGCGTGCGTATGCCGTCCAAAACGCCCTCGGTGAGCTCGCGTATGGCCTCGGGCTGGTCGCCCGTCGGCTGAAATTTTGATTTTAAAATAAACTTATCCATGCAAAGTCACCGCTTAAAATTCCGAACTCCTTCATCTGAGTTCTATCCAATATCTCTGTTCTACGACACCGTCATTTTCGACTTCGTTTTCGAGCACGCCGCCGTTGTTGATTATCGACTTCGCCGAACCAACGTTATCCCTGTCGCACACCATGAGCACGCGCTGCAGTCCGAGCTTTCTGCACTCGTCGAGCGCAAGCGCTATCATCTTTGTGGCGTAGCCCTTCCTTCTCTCGCTCGGCCTTATGCCGTCGCCTATGTGGCCGCCGTACTTTAAAAGATAGTCGTTGAGATAATGCCTTATATTTACGGCGCCCACCATTATATTCCGTTCGTCGTCAAAGCAGAAAAACGTGGAAGCGGGCACCATTCCGTCCTGCGGCTTATCGCGTTCAAGGCGGGAAATATAGCAATCGAAGTCGCGGTAGTCGTTTCTGAAAATAGCGAGCGGAGTCAGTTCGTTTTTATCGTGACCGTCGTAGTGCGCCAGCCACTCCTCCATCATATCCGCTATTTGTTCCTTAAACTCGCAACTTGCCTTAACCAATCTCAACGCCATTATTTTATCCTCCGTATAAGCCGCGGCGCAGCGCAATCTCTGCCGTTTAATTATAAACCCGAAACGCGGTTTTTACAACAAAATTACCGTTAAACGCATAACGGATAATTTTATAAACATTTGTTTATATTATAACACCGCGCGCGCCTTAAAGTCAAGCGCAGAGAACGTATGCTCAAAAAATTCCGCACGCTTTAAGCGTGCGGAATTCAACATTGTTAAAAACTTTAAATCAAAGGCGCTCAGCCGTTCTTCTTCGCGTCTTTGTTTTCGTCCGCCTGCTCCGGACCTTCTTCGGGAAGTTCTGGCGAAACTTCGGGGAAATCCACCCAGAATTCCGAGCCCTTGCCGAGCTCGGAGTCGGCGCCGAAATCGAAGGCGTGCTTTTCGAGAATGGTCTTTACTATCGCAAGTCCCAGTCCCGTGCCCTTTACGGGGCGGGCGTGGTTCTCCTTCACCCTGTAATACCTGTCCCATATGGCGGGCAAATCTTCCTTGGAGATACCCTTGCCCGTATCGCGCACTTTGAACTTGATTCGTCCGCGCGCGGGGTCGTATTTGAGGCTTACGAATACCTTTTTGTCCTCGCCCGTGTAGTTAACGGCATTTGATATCAGGTTATATAGCACCTGCCCTATCTTTTCCTCGTCGGCACAGGTATATAAATCGGGGTCGATATCAATCATGAACGTGTAGCCCTGCATGTCGCGGAGATACTCGAACTTCTTCATTATGCCGTATAAAAATTCGGTGAGGTTAAATACTTTTTTGTTTATCTGGTTGATGTCGGAGCTTATCTTCGACATGTTCAAAACGTCGTTTACCAGCCCCGCAAGCCTGTCGGCCTCGTCGATTATTACCTGCAGATGCTGGTTGCGCTTTTCGGGATTGTCGCCCGAAATCTCCTTTATCATCGAGGCGTAAGCCTTAATCATGGTGAGCGGCGTGCGCAAATCGTGCGAGACGTTGGCAAGCAGTTCCTTCTGGAAGCCGTCGGTCTTTTTAATCTCCGAGCAGGCATAATTCAGCGCGTCGGAGAGCTGTGCAATCTCCTGGTACTCCGCCGAGGCAAAGTTTACGTTATAATCGCCCTTTGCCATCTTGTTTGCGGTAGCCGTGAGCGACTTTAACGGGTCGGAGACCTTCTGCGACATGGTGTACGCAATCAAAAATGCTATGAGTATGGCAAAAATGCCCACCACTATCATGTATCGCTGGACATTGCTCATAGCGTCGTTGGCTATATCGACCGAGTAGCGCACCACCACAAAGTTGTTGCCCGAAGGCGTGGCGGCGAAGTCGGTCGTGGCGGCGTATGTGTACATATTGCCTTCGGCAAATATGGTAACGCTCGTCTCGCTGTCGCTCAGGCGTTCGCCGACTATATCCTGCACGCCCGACCAATACTCGCGCTCGCTGTCGCTGAGCCTTTGCTCTATGGGAAGAACTATGTCGCCGTCCGGAGTAAGCACGGCAATATTCACATTGTTTTCGAACGACTCCCGCTCTATGAATTCATCCATTGCGAGATAGGCCACGGCCGGACTGAGATTTTTAGCGTCGTCCAGCCTGTCGCTCACCGTTACGCCGACCGTGCGTATCTTCTCCTGCATAAACGAGAGGAAAGAATTCTGCACAATCACGTAGCAGATGACGCCTATCAGCAGAATAATGAATAAGGCAAAAAAGCAGAAGTACTTCCAGAGGGTAACGTTAAGGCTTCGCAGCCTTTTGAGCCCCTTCCTTTCAGACTTCAAATTTGTAACCCAGTCCTCTTAACGTAACTATGAATTTGCGGTATTCCTTCAGATTGCTGCGGAGCATCTTTATGTGGGTGTCTACCGTTCTGTCGTCGCCGTAAAAATCGAAGCCCCAGACGTCCATGAGGAGCTTTTCGCGCGTAAGGGCGATGCCCCTGTTCTTGACGAAGTAGAACAGAATCTCGTATTCCTTGGGAGTAAGCTCGGCCTTTTCGCCGTCTACGTAAACGTTTCTGCCCGCCATGTCGATTGTGAGGCCTTCAAATTTGTAAACGTCGTTTTTAGGCTCGTCCTTTGCCGCCCTGCGCTTGGTTACGGCGTTTATGCGCGCCATTACCTCCTTGGGCGAGAAAGGCTTCGTAACGTAGTCGTCGACGCCTATTTCAAAGCCGAAGAGTTTATCGTATTCCTCTCCGCGCGCCGAGAGCATTATCACGGGTATGTCTTTGGTCTTTCTTATCTCCTTTACGGCAGAAAAACCGTCGAGGCGCGGCATCATCACGTCCATAAGAATTATGTCGTAATCGTTGTCGCGGCACATTCTCACAGCCTCCATGCCGTCGGCCGCTTCGAACGCCTCGTTTCCCTCGAACTCGACGTACTCTTTGAGCACGTTCCTAATCATTTCTTCGTCGTCTACAATGAGAACTTTCATAACTGTTTCCGCCTTTTGGGTGTAGTATAAAAACAAACGGCGCAGCGCGCCCTTATTTTATTTTAACCTCAGCTGCCTGCTGTTAAAACACTTTTAACACAATTATATTTAATTTAATTTACATCACAATGAAATATAAGTGAAATTTATTTTCTTCGTTTAAAAAGCTCCCGCCGTCCCCCTCCGCAGCGCGCAAGAGATGGAAATTTTTGCCGGAAAATTTTTACATAAAAGTACAAACAAACGTTTGACAAAGCTCTTTTCGGGTGCTATAATGCATCCATAAACAAATGTTTGTGGGCGGTTGCGCCGCTGTTTCGGGTAATGCGGAGGCACGCCGCAACATTTGCCATGCGGGATACATGATATGTTAGACGCGACGACTTTACAGATTCTTACAGAAAGCGCCAAATACGACGTGTCCTGCTCGTCCTCGGGTTCAAATCGGGCGAACAGAAAGGGCGGGCTGGGCAATGCTTCCGTCGGGGGAATTTGCCACTCCTTTACCCCCGACGGGAGGTGTATCTCCCTGCTTAAAATACTCATGAGCAACGAATGCCTGTACGACTGCGAATACTGCCCCAACCGCCGTTCTTCGGGCGTGAGACGGGCGAGAATTACCCCCGACGAGATTTGCACGCTTACAATCAACTTTTACAAGCGCAACTATATCGAGGGGCTCTTCCTCTCCTCCGCCGTATTCGATACTCCAAACAGGACTATGGAACTGCTTTTGGAAACAGTCGTAAAGCTCAGAAAAGAATATAATTTCAACGGATACATTCACTTAAAGGGCATACCGCACGCCGACGACGAACTTGCAATGCGGGCGGCGAAGTACGTCGACAGAATGAGCTATAACATAGAGCTGCCGTCGGAAAAATCGCTTAAACTTCTCGCGCCGCAAAAGACCAAAGACAGCCTTATAACCCCCATGAAAAAATTGCAGACGGCAATGGTTTACGACAGGGAAAACAAGGTTAAGCGCGGGCGCGTGCTGCCTGCGGGGCAGACCACGCAGATGATTGTGGGCGCCTCGCCCGAGAGCGACGGGCACATTCTTCGGCTGACCGAATACCTTTACAGGCACATGAATTTAAAGAGGGTTTACTACTCCTCCTATATCCCCGTGATAGAGAGCCCGCTGCTGCCCGCAACCCCCGCGGGGCTGTTGCGCGAACACAGGCTGTACCAGGCAGACTGGCTGATACGCTTTTACGGATTCGACGTTGCCGAGCTCTGCGGCGAGGGCGAAAACCTCAGCCCCGATTACGACCCAAAATGCGCGTGGGCGCTTAAAAACATGCACCTGTTCCCCGTGGAGATAAACAGGGCGCCGCTCGAAATGCTGCTGCGCGTGCCCGGGATAGGCGCAAAGAGCGCCTACAAAATAACCGAAGCGCGAAAATTTGCCGCGCTCGACTTCGATAATCTTGCAAAAATGCGCATAGTATTAAAGAGGGCGAAGCACTTTATAACGTGCAAGGGCAAGTTTTACGGCTTTGAAGGAAACGCCGCGCGGGCGGCGCTTCTGCTCGACGAAAAGAGCCGCGTCGACGAAAACTGCAACGAACAGCTATCGCTGTTTTCGACAACGGAAACGGCACTGAGCGCCCTCACGGGGGAGTTATGAAACTATTTATAACCGACGGTACGGCGGAAGGATTTTACACCGCCGTATTTGTCGCTTACGCCGAGAAAGAGGCAGTTGTAACGTCGCAGAAAAACAGGCAGCTCAGCTTTGACACCGAGGTTATAAACGTTATACGCGATGACGAGCGGGCGGCGCGTGTGCGAGTAAAACTCGACAAGCTCGACAGATACGCCGCGGGGGATATCGACCTGGCGCTGAGGAGCGCCGACGCGCTGAAAGAACAGACGGCGTTCGAATATATAAAGCTGATAGTAAAAAACGGGCGCGCCGTGCGCAGAATGCTGTCGGTTCCGACGGTCATTGAGATGAACGACATAATATCGCGCGTGACTGGCGAAGTGCATAAAATGAAGGGCTTTATCCGCTTTATGGAAACGAGAAGCGGGGCGCTGTACGCGCCCTGTTCGCCCGACAACGACATAACCGACCTGCTCGCGCCGCACTTTAAAGCGAGGCTTGGCGAGCAGAAATTTGCCATTCACGACGTAAACAGGAAAAAAGCGGCGCTGTGCGACGGAAACGTGTGGTTTATGGCGGACGTCGGCAATGCTGAAATCTACCTTTCGGAATACGAAAAGGTGTTCGAGGATTTGTGGAAAAAGTACTACGCGAGCGTTAACATAAAGGAGCGCCCGCACGAGAAGCAGATGAAGGGCTACATGCCCGTGCGCTACTGGAAGTTTCTGCCCGAAAAAAACGGGTTGCCGGACGAAAACGACTGAACATTGCAAAACTGCGCAAATTAATGGCGGCGCGGCGACTTTAAAAAGTCGCCGCGCCGCCATTTGATTTTATATCATCCGCGCGTTATCCGTTATGCACATCCTCTCCGCCGCCGCTTTGAGGCTCTTCTTTCAGCCCCTCTCCCTCGGCCAGAATCCCGTCGGCTGCACTCCCTCCGTCATCAGCTGCGGAAGGGATTGTATTCGCCTCCTCGCCGGAAGGCCCGGCGGAGCCGTCCGCATTGTAGGCGTCAGCATTGGGGTTTGCGCCGCCGTAGGCGCTGCCGTACGCAACGCTCATCGCACCCGAGTGACTCTCTTCATACAGAATATTTTTATAAAATGAGGCGACCGCCGTGTTGTAGTACGGCCCTACCCATATGAAGAGCACGCCGAGCGTGAGCGCGCACAGTATAAACCAGCCGAGAAAGCTGAGCTGCAGGCAGAAGAGCCTGAACCTGTTGCCGCGCATGAGCTCCATCGACCGGATGCGCGCTTCGTCGGCAGTTACGTTGGGGTCGTCAGCGAGTACGTAGTATGTCATCGAATAGGAATACGCCTTTAAAATTCCCGGAATTATTAAGAGCAATGACCACAGAAATATAAACAGATTGTTTATAAGAAAGGCGCAAAAAGCCGTTAAAAAGCGGGTGAAACCATAGAATATGTCGCCGACGGAGATAATTCTGCGCTCTATTACCCACAGCGTCATTGCCGCGAGGGAGAGCGAGAAGGGTCCCGTTATTACAATTGTCGCTATGGAGCCGAATATCGAGCCGACCACGGGGAAAAAACCTGCAGCGACAGGCACGCCTGTAATAAGCATATATATGAGGTAGGCAAGCACAAGCGTACCCGTTCTGCCGTTCATCGCCGCCCTTGCCTCCTGCCTGTAGTTCGAGGCAACCATACTGTAAGCCATCTTTTCACACCCCCGCCGTTCACACATTTACAGAGCAATTTTAGCACTGCGGCATTTGAAAGTCAACGGCGGATTGAGAGTATGAGGCTTTTTTTACATTAAATTTACAACCGATATAAATTGCGGCGACAATTTTTAAGCCGCCGCAAAACATTTGTAAAAATTACTTGTCTTTCTTAGTATTATGAGCCGTGGCAAGGGGCTTGTCTTTGAGCTCGGCAACTATCTTGTCGAAGAAATCGGAGAGATAGTTGTTCTCCACCTCCTCTATCTTGCCGGAATCGGCGGCAAGGGTGAGGTTCCTGTCGATAGGCACTTTGGCGACGGCGGGAATATTGTGTTCGAGCGCGATGGAATCTACCACGCTTTCGCCGAACACGCTTATCTTTCTGCCGCAGTCGGGGCAGGTGAGGTAGCTCATATTCTCTACGATGCCCAAAATGGGTACGTTCATCATCTGCGCCATGTTGATTGCCTTGGAAACAATCATTCCGACGAGGTCCTGAGGGGTGGTTACCACGATTATGCCGTCTAAGGGAATGCTCTGGAAGAGCGTGAGCGGCACGTCGCCCGTTCCCGGGGGCATATCCACGAACATATAGTCTACGCCCTGCCATATAACGTCCGTCCAGAACTGAAGCACCGTGCCCGAAATGAGCGCGCCGCGCCATACGACGGGGTCGTCCTCGTTTTCAAGAAGGAGGTTCATGCTCATGAGCTGCACGCCCTCTTTGCTTACGCAGGGGTAGATGCCGAATTCGTCACCCCTCGCCCTCTCGTGCACGCCGAACATTTTGGGTATAGAGGGGCCCGTGATGTCTGCGTCCATTACGGCGGTGACGTTGCCCTTGTTCTGCGAAGCCGCCGCAAGCAGTGCGCACGTCATCGATTTGCCGACGCCGCCCTTGCCGCTGACTACGGCAATCACGCGCTTGACGTCGCTCATGGCGTGGGGCTGTTTTTTGAGGCTCGCGCCCTCGCGCGAGGGGCAATCCTCGCCGCAGGAGCTGCAATCGTGCGAACAATTTTCAGCCATATTTAAAAAATTCTCCTTTTACCGTTCAGCCGCCGCAGTCGAACCCCGCGGCGAAACTATTACCCTTTGATTTTAGGACAAGGCGCATAAAAAGTCAAGCCTTTACATATTTTGCGCAAAAAAATAAAACAAACGCTTGCAATAAAATAATATTTCTGCTAAAATAAATGAGCTGTGCTAGGTGGGGAGTTAGCGGTGCCCTGTACCTGCAATCCGCTACAGCAGGACTGAACATCTCTCTCGACGCAGCAGATGGAAGGCTGCGCTCTGTAAGGGGCGTTGATCGCAAGGTCTTATGCAACCGGAAGCTGCGAACCGTGTCAGGATAGGGATATAGCAGCACTAAACAGTCTGAAGGTGTGCCATAAGGTAGCTTTGCGGGAGTCACCTGCAGAGTTTAACGCTTCGGTTTGTTACGGCAAAAGAGACTGCACAGTTTTTTTGGACGAAAGAGCCGTCCGCGCAATTTTTGCGCGGACGGCTTTTATCGTGCTTATTTAAAACGGCGGGAGCGCTAAGACAGGCGCCCTCCACCGCTTTTTTATTTGTTGAACATAATTCTTTCGCTGTTGAACATCCGCGTTAAAAGGAACACGAGCGCGGCGGCATACACGAAATTCGACACGAGCGTAAATATCAGGCTGAGCGGGTTGATTGTGAGCGACATTATGTCGGTTATGAACCTTGCGCTGTTGTATATCGGAATGAGGTACAGAAAGGGCGACGTTGCGTTGCCGACGAGCGACGACAACAGCCCCACCACTATCACGATAATATTCATCGGGCCGACATAACTGTTCGCCTCCTTTACGCTCTTTGCGAGCGCCGAAACGCAGGAGATAAACGCGACGAGGAGCAGAACGGTCGTGAGCATTACGCCCAGCAGCATGAAATAGTGCCCCGCGTTGAACATCGAAAGGTCTATTCCGTCGAACACTCCCTGCATAAGGTTCGGCAAAGAGAGAATGAGACCCAAAAAGCTCGAAATGCCGCTCAACAGCGCGATGCAACTTAAACTTATTATCTTGCCTACGGCTATGTGCGAGCGCTTTACGGGAGTTACGAGCATAGTCGCAAAAGTCCCCCTCTCCTTTTCTCCCGCAATGGATTCGGGCGCGACGGACATACAGCCGCTGAAAAGAAGCACAAGGAGCACCATCGGCACAATCGCGCTTAAAATGTAGTTGGTAACGGAGGTCGTCGAAAGGTCGTACTCCCCTCCCGGCGCGTTTACGTCGAATATGTTCGTCAGCGAATCTTCAAACGTATCGAGCACCGCTAAAAAGGCCGAATATGCGGCGGACGAACCGTCTTCCGAAGAGCTGTAATAAATTTCTACGTTGGGCGTCTGTGAAGGAGCGGCGCCGCCGACCGCGCCGGCTATTACCTCGTCGAAATCTTCGGGGAAAACGACGTATATGTCAAGTCCGCCCTCGCGCACCTGCGTTTTGTAGTAGTCGTCATCTTCGGTCGCTTCGGTTATTTCAAAACTCTCAATCTGCGAAAATACGGGCGACAGGCTTGCGGGCATATTGCGCACCGCGGCGGTATAATCGCCCGTACCTGCAATTCCTGAAACGAGCGAACCCATTATAGTATAGACAACGTATATAAGAAGTCCCGGCAGAATTACGGTGGTGAGCACCATGCGCCTGTCGAGGAAGAAGCGGGCGAATTCCTTTTTTATTATGGCTATTATTCCCTTGAACCTGCTCATACCGCACCTCCGACAGTACGCGCATAGATATCGAAAAAGACATCTTCGAGCGGCTTATCCTTAGTAATCTCCGAAACGGCGTCGAGCGCGGCGAGCCTGCCGTCGATTATTATGCCTACTCTGTCGCATATTTTTTCGACGAGGCTGAAAATGTGAGTGGACAAAATAATCGTTTTACCCTGCGCTTTGAGTTCGGCAAGGAAGTCGGTTACCGTTTTTGCGGTGAGCACGTCGAGCCCGTTTGTAGGCTCGTCGAAGATTATAAAATCGGGGTCGTTTACCACGGAAATTACGAGCGAAACCTTTTGCTTCATGCCCGTCGAGAGGTTGGCAAGCTTTACTTCGGCAAACCTGTCTATGCCGAAGCGTGAAAAGAGCTCGCGTTTTCTGCGCGCGCGGACGTCCTCGGGCACGCCGTACAGCTCGCTGAAAAAGTTAAAGAGATAGTTCGGCGTAAAAAAATCTTCGAGTTTGAGCTCGCCCGTGAGAAAACCTATGCGCGAACGCACCTCGTCCGGCTGCTTCACGACGCTGTACCCGTCGATAAACGCGTCGCCCGAATCGGGCGTGATAAGCGTTGCGAGCATGCGAAGCGTAGTCGTTTTGCCTGCGCCGTTCGGGCCGAGCAGTCCGAAAATTTCACCTTTGTACGCCGTAAACGAGAGGTTGTCCACGGCGGTGAGCACCTTTTTATCGGTGCGTTGCAGTTTCTGCTGTTTGTACGAGAGCCTGAATTGTTTTTTGAGGTTCTGTACCGATAAAATCTCCTGCATAACATCTCCGTTTTATTCCGCGCTTTGCGCGGTTGGTTAGCCGGGTGTTAAAAGCTGTCAGCACACGGCTACACTATCGATTATAAAATATATTGAGTAAAAACGCAAATATTTTGCACATATTTGCGGGGTGAGCGGCGCTCACCCCGTCAATTTTATGGTAACCGCATAATATTTATACATATAAAAGGCCGCCCGCTGCACGCGGACGGCTTTTTAACCGCATTACGTTCAAAGAATGCCTGTAAATCTGAGTGCAATGCAGGTTGCGGCAAGAATGCACAGATAAACTATGAAGGGCGTATATTTTGCCTCCGACACGCATCTGAGCATTATTTTTATCGCAAAAAGGCCGGCCGCGGCAGATGCGGCGACGCTAACCGCCACACACCAGCCGAAACCTTCGCCCACAGCGGCAAATGCCGAGTACAGCTCGCCGCTGTGCAGCCCCTTGAACAGAGTTACGGCAAAACCGCCGAGAATTACGGGAATACTTAAAAGGAAGGAAAAATCGGCAACGTTTTGCCTGTTGCCGCCCGAGAGTATACCCGCCGCGACCGTTGCGCCGCTGCGCGATATGCCCGGTATTATGGCGACAGCCTGCGCAATTCCCATGCACGCCGCACACCCGAATTTCAGCGGCGGCACCCCCTCCGTTCTCTTAGCCCGAATCTGCGCTGCGGCGAGCAGAGCGGCGGAAAGGGCGAACCCGAGCGCGAGATAGGCGCCGCCGAAAAACACCTCGTCGACCAAATCGCCCAAAAGAAGCCCCGCGAGCGCGGCGGGAATCGTTGCGACAATAAGATATAAAAGCGTTTTAAACGGTCTTTTAAAGAGCGCGGCAATCTGCTTGCGGAACGCAACGCAAACGGCAAAAAGCGTGCCGAGGTGCAGAGTTAAATCGAAAAGCATATCCGCGCCGCCTATATTCACGTTCATCAGCCTTTGGGCAAGCACGAGATGCCCGCTCGAAGATACGGGAAGAAACTCGGTAAGCCCCTGCAAAAGTCCTAAAATAAGCGCCTGAAAAACCGTCATATAATTCCATGAAATAAGTTATATACTTCTATAAATATATGAACGCAGTCGCCCGTTTATTCGCCGTATTTTATGCGTTGGTTGAGGCATATGTGCCCATGAATTAAAAAATCCGACAGTTTAGTTTTTATAACTTCGTATAAACTTCTACCCTTTCGTCACGCTTCGCGTGCCACATCCCGCTCTTCCGTTTGCGGGAAACGGCAGAGCGGCACTACGCCCGCACATTAAAGAGATGAAATCCCCCTTTAATTCCCCCTTTAAAAAGGGGGACAAAAAATGGACTGTTACTCCTTTAAAAGGGGGCGTTATTACAGTTTTTTACTTTTATTTTATATACTAAAAAAGCCGCGCATAAAGCGCGGCTTTTGAATCAATCTGATTAAGTTATGCAGATTAGGTTGTGGACGAAGACGAGGAACCTGTAGTCGTTATGCTCGTGAGGTCGCTGTATCTGTCCTCATAGAGCACGACAGAACTGTCGGTCTGGTAGAGCGACTGCAGGATTTCACGCTGGTGTCTTGAAGAAGCATTCTCGAGGTCGGAAGATTTGAGCATCTCGTAGAAGTTGTACTCAAACGTTCCCTCCTGCGTTATCTTCGACCAGTCGACGTCGTACACCTCGCCGTTTTCATCGGCATTGATAACGTAAGTCACGTATATGAGGTGCCAGCCATAGTCGCCCGCACATACGACGAACGTCCCCTCGCCACCCTCGCGTATGGCGTACTGTGCAGCATATTCAAACTCTTTGATATAGCTGGTCGTGTATGCGCCTACAGTGTAGCCGACATACTCGGAGAGCACGCCCGTATCGGTTGTGTATGCGTACTGAAGTTCGTTGACTGCGCTCATCGCTTTGTAGTACGAAGAGTTTTCGTTCATGAGGTCAGACGCAACGAATGTGCCGAGGTAGACCTTGCCGCAGGCATACATAAACTTGGAATAGTCAATCTCAGAATTTTCGTCGGTTTCGTCGACCCTGAAGTTGCCGATTGAGTAATAAGCCGAACTGTCGGTAGCGGTAAAAGTGCCGTCTGCCGCCCTGTAACCGTAGCTTACCGCATCGCTGCCGAGCACGAATTCAAGGTATCCCTCGAACTCTCCGAGCATATCGTCGATTGTGAGCGTGTTCGGAATGAGCGTATAGCTTTCGTCATCGTTGTTTTTTATCGCTATACCGTTATAGGTATAACGGCCGTCGTATTTTGAAATAATTTCGTACCTGTCGGTATTCAGAAGATTGTTTTCAAAGAACAGAATATTACGGTCGGAATTGCCGCCGGTGTAGTAGGTAATTCCGCTGCCGGTCGCGTCGAAACTGTAATCCACTCCGCCGTTGAACCACGCAGAGCGCTGGTCGGTGGTCGTTATGTTTTTGAGGATATCGTTGCGGTACTGATAGTATTCGTCCTCAGTGATAACGTCGTTATCGCGCAGGGAGGAAAGAGCTGTAAGCTGCTGCGTCTGCTGTGCGCTGTAAGGCAGCAAAATGTTATAAACGTATCCGAATTTATTCTGCGTGTCGCTCGTGTCGGGAGCGTAGAGAATGAAAGAGGTGTCCGACATGTTGCCCATCGCGGTTTCGAAATTTGAAAGCGAAGTGCCGTAGTCGGAGGACTGCTGGGAGAGAAGTTCTCTGTATCTCTCCGCAACATAGGCGTAGCCGTCGGCCTCGATGCTCTGCTCGAGCTCATTTTCATAGAGCGTGTAATAATTGCTGAGCATACGCTGTTTGAGCATGCTCACATAGTCGCTCTGAACGTAATTGAGGTTCCATACGTCGCTCACGTCGTCGTCATCGGTTATGAGGTAGTTTGCGTCGAGCACCTGGATAAAGGTATTGTAAGCCTGCCTGCGCGTCCACTTCGTCGTTCCCTCCACCGCGTCGTCGGCATAGATGCCGCTGTCGGGGCGAAGAAGGTACCCGTCGTAACCGGTGTAAACGCCGTATTTGAGCGTCCCGTCGTCATTTACGGGATAGAAATTTTCGACTTCCGTATCCACCCCGTCGGGCAAAGTCGCCGACGACGTGTCGTCTGAAGAATCGATATTCAGAATGCTCTCTTCATAGCTGTCGATGGCGTTGTTGAGCGAAAGCATCATAGAATACTGCGTGAGGCTGACATAGTTTACGTCGTCCTCCCCCGTGTATTCGTCTACCGTCGCCTGATAAGTAAGGAGAGCCTCGTACCTTGCGGCGTCGGACTCCAGCCCGTTGAACCATTCAACAGCGGCTTCCGCAGTTGAAAAAGCTGTGTAATCGGGGTCTTCTACCATCTGCTGCAGCGTTGCGAGCGTTGCATACTGAACGAGAATGGCGTTATTTACGAGCGACTCGGCAAGCGTCGCAAACGCTTCGCCGTATGTGCTGCCGTTATTGACCAATTCCGAGCCGGAGTTGAGGAAATAGGCGACAAGTTCGCGCTTTTTGATTGAAGTGCCTGAAGATATGGCGCCCGTATATGCCGAAAGGTCGGAACTTAAACTTTCAGACTTGCTGATATCGACCTCGGCGATTGTCTGCTCCATATCCGCCTGCGAATTTGCGGTTACGAGCGAGCAGCCCGCGAGCGTTACGGTGCACGCGATTGCCCCCGCCGTTATTAAAGACAGAATTTTAGTTCTCTTTTTCATTAAAGTTTCTCCGCACAGTATCCTGCGTTTTGTATAAGCGCGCAAGGCGCGCACAAACACATATATCATTATATAATAATTTAAGCGGTATAGCAAATCATTTTTCTAAATTTTAGGTGAAACTTGCCGCAAATTTTAAAAATTTTGTCATTTCGAGCATCGTTTTGGCAGGGTTTGCGCGGGGCTCGAAATTGATTCTGGGCGAGCCCGTCATCGAAACGTGAATTCTGCGCGCGTATTCGTCCATAGCCGCGCTCAGCCGCTTATCGCCGAGCGCTGTAAGCGACGTGAATTCGAGATATGCCTCCTTATGGCTTACGCCTATTTTCCCGACGGAGAACCTGGAGGCGTACGCCTTCATCACGGCTATGATGAGAAGGTTTAAAACTTCGTCGGGCATGTTGCCGTAGTTCTCTTCTATAGAGAGGCAAACGCGCTTGTAGTCGTCCACCGTGCGTATCTCGGCTATCTGCTTGTAGCAGTCCATTCTGCCCGCGGGCGACTCTATGTAATTTTCGGGAATGTACGCCGTCGCCTTTATGTCGAGTTCGACGGTAGCCGCGCTCTCGCCCGAGAGCTCCTCTTTGAGCATCTTTGAATAGAGTTCGTAACCGACTTTATCCATATGCCCGTGCTGTTCCGCGCCGAGCACATTGCCGGCGCCGCGTATTTCAAGGTCGCGCATGGCAATTTTGAAGCCCGAACCGAGTTCGGTGAACTGCATTATGGCTTTGAGGCGCGCCGCGGCGTCGCTCGTCATAACCTTTTCGGGTTTGTAAGTAAAATATGCCTGCGCGAGGCGGTTGCTTCTGCCCACCCTGCCCCTGAGCTGATAGAGCTGGGATATGCCGAGCCTGTCGGAATCTATCACAATAATCGTATTTGCGTTGGGCAGGTCGATGCCGTTTTCGATTATGGTCGTGGTTACGAGTATATTCTTTTCACCCTTGTAGAAGGCCATCATGTTGCCTTCCAGAAGGTCTTTTTCCATTCTGCCGTGGGCGTAGCACACCTTGCCTTCAGGCACAATCTCTGCAATCTTCCCCGCGAACGTGGAGATGGTCTCCACCCTGTTATACAGAATAAACACCTGTCCCCCGCGCGAAAGTTCCCTCACGCACGCGTCGCGTATGAGCGTTTCGGTCTCCTCCACGACGTAAGTCTGCACGGGCATACGCTTTTGCGGCGGGGTGTTTATAGTGCTTATGTCCCTTATGCCCGAGAGCGACATGTGCAGCGTGCGCGGAATGGGCGTAGCCGTCATCGTCAGGCAGTCGATATCGTTTTTTATGTGCTTTATCTTCTCTTTGTGCTCCACGCCGAAGCGCTGTTCCTCGTCGAGGACGAGAAGCCCCAAATCGTAAAACTTAACGTCGTCGGAGAGCAGCCTGTGCGTGCCGATAATGAGGTCGATATCGCCGTTTGCAAGCATTTTGAGCGTTTTTTGCTGTTCTTTGGGCGTTTTGAAGCGGTTGAGCTTTTCGACGCGCACGCCGAATTCGGCAAAACGCGCGCACGCGGTATTGTAGTGCTGTTCGGAAAGAATGGTGCTGGGGCACATTATCGCAGCCTGTTTTCCGCCGAGCACGCACAGATATGCCGCGCGGAGCGCGACCTCAGTTTTGCCGTAGCCGACGTCGCCGCACAAGAGCCTGTCCATAACCTTGTCGGAACACATGTCCGCCTTTATTTCGGCTATCGAACTGAGCTGGTCGGGCGTTTCTTCGTACCGGAAAGCGTCCTCGAATTCCTGCATCATGACGGCGTTTTCGGGGAAACGGTAGCCCTTTTTCTTGCTCCTCTCTGCATAGAGTTCCTTCAAATCGAACGCCATGCTCTTTATCGACTGGCGGACGCGCTCCTTTATCCTTTCGAATTCGGCCCCGCCTATTTTCGAGAGCGCGGGATTGTCCTGCCCGACATACTTCGAGAGTATATCCATCTGCTCCACGGGCACGTAGAGGACGTCGCCGCCCCTGTACTCTATGGAGATGTATTCCTTTATGCCGTCGGTCGTTTCAATCTTCTGGGTGCCCGTTATTTTGCCTATGCCGTGCTTTTCGTGCACGGCGTACTGCCCTATCTCGGGCGCGGTGAACATGTCGCCGCGACGGCGGCGTATGCGGCGGGTGACGGCGGACTTTGTATATAAATCGCCGCTGCCTAAAATTACGAGCTTGCATTCGTGCAGGACGAGTCCGTGCGCGAGCTCCTCCGAAGAGATTGCAATTCCGCGCAGGGCGGTAAGGTTGTCGGGCACGGGATTTACGGGCAGTCCTTCGTCTATAAAGGTCTGCGCAAGCTTTTCGCGGCGAGCCGCAGAGCCGGTAAACGCAAGCACGCGGTAGCCGCCTTTGAGCCAGTTGCGCGCATCGGTGAGCACGTCGGCAAAGGAATTGAGATAGGACGGCGCGGGCGTAGAGTGCAGAGTGTAGGTTTTGAGCGGCTTGAAAAAGAACGTACTGCCGAAAAAGGTCTGCAACGAAACACCGTTGTAAGCGCCGAGATATGAATAGAATTTATCCTTCGGAATGAGCTGTTCAAATGAAAAATCGAAGGCTTCGCCGCCCGCTTTGAGCTCCTTGAAGCGGTTTTCGTGCTCGGAATATATTCCCTCTATCCTGTCGTTTATGAGTTTGCACTCGTCAAAATATATCACCGTGTCGGGAGAGAGCGCGTCGAACAGCGTTTTCGTGTTTGAAAGTACGGGCATAAGGTACGCCGCGCCCGCAAACGGCGCGCCTCCCTCCGCCTTCGACAAAAGTTCGTCGGCTATAGTCCTCGCCCTGCCGAATGCCTTTATATCGGGGAACTTTTTTAGCCCCTCGGATAGGGCGCGCCTCACGGCGGGCAGGTCTTCGGGCTCAATCGCCGTTTCGGCGGCGCAGGCAATTTTCAGCGAGGCGACCTCGGTAAGCCTTTCGCCCGACACAACGTCGTAGGGGCGTATCTTTTCGACGGTGTCGCCGAAAAAATCAACCCTTACGGGATTTTCGCAGTTTATAGGGAAGATATCGAGGATATCTCCGCGCACGGCGAAACTGCCCTTCGCCTCTACCTCGTATTCGCGGGTGTAACCCATTGAAACGAGGTCGGCGGGGAGCCGCGTAAAATCGTAATCTTTGCCCGCCGACAGCAAAATGCTGCCACCCTTTTGCGGGAAAAGCTGCATTGCCGCCTCTATATCGCAGACTATCACGCGCGCACCCGAATAAATTTTATCCGCCGCAGAAAGCCTGGAAAAGAGAGCGTCGCGCGAGACCGCCTCTTTGTATAAAAGCACGTCGTCTTTGGCGGTGAGGAGCACAGCCTCTTCGCCCGTGAGGGTGGTGAGCGCCTCCGCCGCCTTGCGCGCCGAAACGTTGTCGGCGGTGACGTAGAGCATTTTCCCGCGGCAGAGCGAAGCCGTGAGATATTTGTGCGGTTCCGACACGCCGAAAACCGCCGTCGGCACGCCGAGGCGGAAGTCCTGCGAAAGGGCGAGGTACTCGCCCCCTAAATTTTCGTAACTGAAAAAATTTCTCTTCAAATCGGTTACCGTACGGCGCATTTCCCCGCCGTAAACAATTTTTCCATTACCCGTTGAATTTTGTCATCACTTCGTCGACGGGTCTGCCCTTAGCAAGCTCCACCGCCGCCTCTGCCGCCTTGCCGCACGCGGCGATAAACAACTCGTAATCTTCCTTTCTCACTTCGGAGAGAACGTAGTTGATTATAGGTATGTTCACCTCCGGGTCGCGTATGCCTATGCGTATGCGCGCAAAATCCTGCGTGCCTGTTTC
Source organism: Candidatus Coproplasma stercoravium (assembly GCA_018713165.1). Taxonomy (GTDB): domain Bacteria; phylum Bacillota; class Clostridia; order Christensenellales; family Borkfalkiaceae; genus Coproplasma; species Coproplasma stercoravium. The sequence goes on from DVFR01000034.1 coordinate 35,909, forward strand.
GGCAATAACCGAGCGCATTCCGTTGTGCGTGCCCGCACTGCCCGAGGGGCGTATTCTTATGTGCCCCTTCGGGATATCGAAATCATCGTAAATGACGACGAGCTGCGAGGGCGCGGCGCCGTATTTTTTGAGGAGCTGCTTTACCGCCACGCCGCTTAAATTCATATAGGTGAGCGGGCAGGCTATTATCACCTTTTCGCCGTTTACGTACGCCTCGGCTATATACGAGGAGCACTCCTTTTTTTTGAATTTTGCGCCCAGAAGCGCCGCCGCGTCTGCCGCGGCGTTGAAACCCATATTGTGAAAGGTTTTGGCATACTTTTCTTCGGGATTGCCAAGCCCCACTATTATATACATAAAATATAAACAACCTGTCCGCCGCAAAAACACACCCGTATAACGCTGCGCTGTTCTGGCGGAAATCCTGTTTTATTCAAAACGCCACAGCGGATACTGTGGCGCATGTTTTATCAGTCGTAAATTTTCGACATGGGCTTGTCGAGATATACGTTTTCGATTGCAGATGCGAAGATGGGCGCCGTGGAGATAATTTTAAACGACGGGAGCATCTTCTCCTGCGGGATATTTATCGTATCTAGAATGGCGAGTTCCTGTATGGGCGAGGAAGCCAGCCTTTCGATTGCGGGGCCCGAGAGAACGCCGTGCGAGCAGCAGGCGTATATCTCTTTGGCGCCTGCCTCTTTGAGAGCCTTTGCGCCCTGCACTATCGTGCCGGCCGTGTCAATCATGTCGTCGACCATGAGGCAGTTTTTGCCCTCGACGTCGCCGATTATGTTCATTACCTCCATCACGTTCGCCTTGGGACGGCGTTTATCGATTATCGCCATCTTTGCGTCCATGCGGGCGGCAACCTTTCTTGCGCGCGATACCGAACCGATATCGGGGGAAACCACGACGAAATTATCGTCTACCTTGGGTTTGAAGTAGTTATAGAGCGTGGGGCCGCCTATGAGGTTATCGAGAGGAATATCGAAGAAACCCTGAATCTGCATACAGTGAAGGTCCATTGTGAGCACCCTGTCTGCACCCGCAGATGTTATGAGGTTGGCAACGAGCTTGGCCGTGATGGGCTCGCGCGAGCGCGCCTTCCTGTCCTGGCGCGCATAGCCGAAGTAAGGGATTACGGCCGTGATTCTGCCTGCGCTTGCACGCTTTGCGGCGTCAATCATTATGAGGAGCTCCATAAGATTGTTGTTTACGGGGCTGCTCGTCGACTGAACGAGGAATACGTCTTTACCCCTTATCGACTCTTCGTAGCGGACGTAAATTTCGCCGTCGGAAAAGTGGGTAACCTCCATGTCGCCCAAAGACGTGTTGAGCCTGGACGCGATGGCCTGAGCAAGTGGCTTGTTTGAATTGCCTGAGAAAATCTTAATCTCGTTGCCGTGATTAATCATTGGGGATATGCCTCCGGAATGCTTTTGTATTTGAAGCGCGCCGCTTTGCCGCGGCCGCGCGTTCGTTCTTTTTAGCTATTCAGTTTTGTGCGACTGCAAAAAACCCTTACCATAATTTTTCAGGCGCAGTACATATTTTATAATTTAGCGGGAGCATTGTCAACCTTAAAAGGCAGACTTTGCAGAAATATTTTTTACAACCCTTTTACGAAAATTTTACACCTGACCGTTCTGGTGCCCGCCGCGCACGTGTAATTTTATGCCGAACTTCTCTTAAAAAGGTAAAATCCAACGCCGAAAAAATACGTTAGTTGCGGCATATGTGCGGGGCAATTTACTCTTCTCCCTTTTTGGCGCGCCCGCGCATTTCGGCGAAAAAGCCCGAAAGAATCGCCGCGCACTCCTCCTCCATCACGCCGCCCTCGACCTCCGCCTTGTGGTTTAAAATGCCGGAGCCTGCTATGATATCGGTGAGGGAGCGCCCCTTCGCCTCGTATGCGCCGAAGTAAACTTTTTTTATGCGCGCGTTTAAAATTGCGCCCATGCACATCGGGCAGGGTTCGAGAGTCACGTATATCTCGCAGTCGGGCAGGCGCCAGCTTTTAAGCTTTTTGCACGCCTTTTCAATCGCCTCTATCTCGGCGTGCGCCGTGGCAATCTGCCTGCCTGTCCGCCTGTTGTGCCCGCGCCCGACAATTTTGCCGTCGCAGACGACGACGGCGCCTATCGGCACCTCGCCCTCGTCGTACGCTTTTTTTGCGCATTTGAGCGCGCTTTTCATAAACTTAACGTCCATATCTTTCCGTAAAAATATACAGTGCGTTATAGCACTTTTTAAGTTGTTTTATATCCGTAATCGGGTGCGAAAGCCTGTCGGAGCCGCACTCTATCGTATACGCGGGAATTTTGAGCCGCTCTATGCACCAGTCTTTATATCCGCCCGCGGAGCCCGTTATCTTTTTTACCGCATAGCCCGTAGCCGCATGCAGAATATTTGCGCCGCCCTCGTCCCCGCCGCCGAAAAATTCCCAGTAAATCTCCTCTCCCTTGGTGTGAAAGGCAAAGGTTACGTGCGGCATTATTTTTAAGGTGAAGGTCTGCAACGCCTTGCTTTCTGGCTCGGAAAAGGGAAAATCGCCGATACAGTTCTCCGCGCCGCGGGTGCGGGTATTGAGCGAGCCCGTGCCCCAATGCGCGTCGAAATTGCAGTTTAAATCGACGCCCCGCAGATTTGCCTTCCAGAGGGGAACCTTTGTCTGCGAAATTAGCGCGCCGTCGGGATTTAAAAGGGGTATTATCCAACCTCCCCAGCCTTCCGCCGCGCCTCGGGAGATATGTTCGAGTGCAAGGCGCGCCGTTATCCATTCGCGCGCGTGGACGGCGTAAACGGAAATGAACTGTCTGCCGCTCAGGCTTCCCGCGTGCATGGCAAAGAGCGCCCTGCCGCCGAGGGAATAGCCGATAACGCACTTCTTGCCGCCGTAATTTAAATAAAAGTCCTTAATTTCCTCGTATATCATAATAATAAGGTATGCGCAAAAGCACTGCCTTATTATTTGTATCGGAGCGGTGGCAATTCAAAAATATGCGCGCAAGCAAGCTTCTGAATTCCGTGAATTTATTTATGGTATTCGCTGCCGCTGTTAATCATATAAGAACGGTAAATCTGTTCGCAGAGAATTACCCGCATCAGCTGGTGGGGAAATGTCATATCCGAAAACGAAAGGCGCATATCTGCCGCCGACTTTACCCTTTGCGAGAGCCCGCAGGAGGAGCCTATTATAAAGGTGACCTCCGCGCCCCTGTCGTACTGTTTTTTAAGCTCGGCGGCGAGCGCCTCGCTCGAAAGTTTTTTGCCCTCCACGCAGAGCGCTATTATATAGCCCTTTGCCGCGCGCAGAATGGGCTCCGCCTCCTCTTCGGGATTTTTACCCTCGGAAATCTCACGCACGGAAAAGGATACGAAGCGCGAGAGCCGCTTTGCATACTCCGCCACGGCTTCGCGGTAAGAGCTCTCCTTTATTTTGCCGACGCAAACAATGTTCACCTTTTGCATATCACACAAACAGCCCCGCTATCCAGAGTATTGCAAGCACGACAATGCCGACTGCCGCCGCAAGGAAAAACTTTTTAACGCCGCCCTTTTGCCCTTTTATGAGCGGGGTTTTATCAAATATGAGCACCGCCGCAGAGCCGAGCAGGGAGAGCGCGGAGAGCGCCGTTACGAGAATCGCCGCCCAGAGGGGAGCCCAGTCGAATATGCTGCCCGCAGTATCGAGCCCGCACGCCTGTAAAATTATAATCACGGCGTTGTTTAAAAAATGCGCCAGAATGCAAGGGACGAGCGAACGCGAACGAATGAAGAGAAGCGCAAAGGCGCAGCCGCATATGAACTGGTAAATGGTCTGCAGCGCGCTGGCGTGGAAGAGCGCAAAGCACATTCCGCATAAAAAGACGGAGTTGAGCTCGCCCGCCTCCTCCCTTATATCAGAAAGCACGGCGCCGCGGAAGAGCGTTTCTTCAAACACTGCGGGTATAACCGCCATTACTATAAGAGCGAGCACCACCCAGCCGCCGGAGAGGTCGGGAAAGTAGTTCTGCGTACCTTCGTAGCCGCACAGCCGCAGGAGTTTTTCGAACCCGACGTTGAGCCAGCTTAAAGAAAACAGCAGTCCGAACGCGAGAGTTACTGCGACGGCGCACCATTTCAAATCCTTTTTCGGCGATTGCGTTTTAAAGGGCATCACCCTTGCAAACGGCACGTTGCGTTTTTTGAGCACTATCGGCAGACTTATGCCGACCGAAAGGGGCGCGATGAGATAACTTACGTAGATGTACGCGCTGTTTACCTCTCCGTCTTCGCCGACAGCGGAAAAGCCCGTCGCAATGCAGATTATCGAAAATATCAGATTTATGAACACATACACGACGACTGCTGCGCTGAACGCAATGCCGCCCGTTATGCTGCCGACGTTGTTTACATTTTTTTCCATAGCACGATTATACCTTAAAAGCGCGTTTAAGTAAATTATTTGTTTTACTTTTATTGCAAAAAGTATTAAAATAAACGCAAAGGAAAATTACTTATGAGAAAAATTGACACTGCTGAAATTGAAAACGCCGTTTACCGCGCGGCACTGCACGCGGGAGTAAACCTCACCTCCTCATGCAGGCAAGCCTTAAAAAGCGCCTGCGCCGCCGAGGACGACGGAGCGGCAAAATTTGCGCTCGGGGAGCTTATAAAGAACAGCGAAGTCGCGCGCGAAAAGTCCATGCCCGTCTGCCAGGACACGGGAATGGCGGTTGTAATGCTCGAAATAGGAAACGAGGTATTCCTTACGGGCAAGCCCCTTGCCGAGGCCGTGAACGACGGAGTGCGGAGGGCTTATGCCGACGGGTATTTCAGAAAGTCGGTATGCGACCCTATAACGCGCAGGAACACAGCCGACAACACCCCAGCCGCCATTCACACCGAGCTCGTCGCGGGCGACAAAGTTAAACTTACTTTTATGCCGAAGGGCTTCGGAAGCGAAAACATGTCGGCGCTGTATATGCTCAAACCCGCGCAGGGCGTCGAGGGCATCATAAACGCGATAGTTGAAACCGTTAAAAAAGCCGGCTCGCGCCCCTGCCCTCCCGTTTACGTCGGTGTTGGAATAGGCGGAACGTTCGACGGCTGCGCATACCTTGCCAAAAAGGCGCTCACTCGCGACATAGGCACGCACAGCGACAGGGAGGATATCGCCGCGATAGAGGACGAAGCTCTCAGAAGGATAAACGCGCTGAATATCGGGTGCCAGGGATTCCACGGCAAGACTACCGCCCTCGGCGTGAGCTGTGAATTGGCGCCCACGCACATTGCGGGACTGCCCGTGGCGGTGAACATACAGTGCCACTGCGTGCGCTGCGTAAAGGAAGAAATTTAACAAATATTCATCCCGAAATACGGCGTTGCGCTTTCGCACTCCCCGGTCACTTACAATCTAGTAAGCTCCCGTCGGCGTTTGCGCACGCTCCTTGTCTTTCGGGCAACTCTTTGTTAAATACAGAAGAACAGGATAAAAATATGAAAGAACTCACCCTCCCCCTTACAAAGGAACAGATAAAAAATTTGCACGCGGGCGGCAGCGTGCTCATTTCGGGCACGATATTAACGGCGCGCGACTGTGCGCACAAGCGCATTACGGAATATATAAGCGAAGGCAAGCCCCTGCCCTTTGAAATCAAGGGCGCGATGATTTACTATGCAGGTCCCTGCCCCGCAAAGCCGGGAATGGCTTCGGGCAGCTGCGGCCCCACCACCTCGGCGAGAATGGACAGCTTTGCGCCGACCCTCCTCGATTTGGGGCTTGCGGGAATGATTGGCAAGGGCGAAATGTGCGAAGAGGTCGCAAATGCACTCAAGCGCAACACCGCCGTTTATTTTGCGGCGATAGGCGGCGCGGGGGCGCTCTACGGCAGCGCCATAAAAAAGAGCGAGTGCATAGCCTTCCCCGACCTTTTATCGGAGGCCGTTTACAGGCTGGAAGTAGAAAAGATTCCCGCGGTCGTTGCAATGGACTGCCACGGCGGCAATATATACAGATAAATATACAGATAAACCGCGCCGCCGGCAAAAGTGAGGCGTTTAAAACGTTTGACAAATTTTTCCCGCGGCAATATAATTTAGTATGTAATACAAATTGCGGCTCCCATTTTTCGGGAGTTAAAGGCAACGACCGGGACAGACGCGTTCAACTATCCCCTTTCAGAGAGAAGAATCCGGAAACGGCTGAAAGGTTCTTCATCGGGAGGAATGCGGTATTCACCCGCGAGCCGGACGGACGAAATGCAAAGAGTAGCCCGCCCCGTGCGTTCCCGCGTAAAGGGACTTTAATTGAGGCGGCTTTTTGCCGCGAAATCAGGTGGTACCGCGATAAGGTAAATCTATCGCCCTGTGCTTTTTTGCACGGGGCTTTTTTATTTATAATTTTTTGCAGGAGAACGATTTTATGGAAAACATGCGCGAAATCGATGAGATTAAGGCAAAAATCGACGAAACGGTGAAAGATATCAGGTCGAGCGCCACTCTGCGCGAGATGAAACTCAAGTTCCTCGGAAAGGCGGGCGAGATTCCCGCACTCATGAAAAAGCTGAAAGAGATACCTCCCGAAGAGCGCCCCGCCATGGGCAAAGTTATAAACGCGCTCAGGGAATGGGCTGAAAACAGGTTCAGCGAATTTGAAAGCGCCGTAAAGGCAGCCGAGCTCGGCGAGAGATACGAAAGGGAAAAGATTGACGTAACCCTCCCCGGCAGACAGCGCAAAAAGGGCGCATACCACCCCGACACGCTCATAGTGGACGAGCTTGTTTCGGTATTTGCGGGAATGGGCTTTGAAATTTACGAGGGGCGCGAGATTGAAACCGATTACTATAACTTCACCGCGCTCAACACGCCGAAAGACCACCCCGCGCGCGACATGCAGGATACGTTCTACCTCGGCGGCGACTTCCTTCTGCGCACGCAGACTTCTGCGGGACAGGTTCACGTTATGGAGAACAAAAAGCCGCCTATAAAAATACTCTCCCCCGGCAAGGTCTACCGCCCCGACGACGACGCAACGCACTCCCCCATGTTCTCGCAGATGGAAGGGCTCGTTGTGGACAAGGGCATTACGCTGTGCGACCTTAAAGGCATGCTCGACGAGTTTGCGAGAAAGATTTTCGGCAGCGGGGTTAAAACGAGGCTCCGCCCCTCCTACTTCCCCTTCACCGAACCTTCGGTCGAAGTCGACGTAAGTTGCTTCGAGTGCGGCGGCAAGGGCTGCAAACTGTGCAAGGGCACGGGCTGGATTGAAGTTCTCGGCGCGGGCATGGTAAACCGTGCGGTGCTCGAAAACTGCGGAATAGACCCCGACGAATACACGGGATTTGCCTTCGGCATGGGCATAGAGCGAATTGCCATGCTCAAATACGGCATAAACAATATGAAACTGCTGTTCGAGGGCGACGTGCGCTTCTCTAAACAATTCAGGGCATAAGGAGAAAAAATATGAAAGCACCTTTAAGCTGGCTTAAAGATTATGTTGATATAGACGTTACCGCGCAGGAGCTGGAAGAAAAACTTTTCTCCTGCGGATTTGAAGTTGAAGAACTCACCGAAGTGGGCAGGGATATCTCCGGCGTGTACGTCGGCGAGGTTACCGAGTGCGAACCCGTGGAGGGCACGCACCTGCACGTTTGCAAAGTGGACTGCGGCGAGCGCGGCGTATTCCAGATTTGCTGCGGCGCCGACAACGTTAAAAAGGGAATAAAGGCGCCCGTGGCATTAGAGGGCGCGACCGTTTTCGCAACCGCCAAAGACCACGTAACCGTTGAGGGCGTGATGACCATAAAAAAAGGCAAGCTCCGCGGAATAGAGTCGTACGGAATGTTGTGCTCGGGCGTGGAACTCGGCGTAAACGGCGACATGTTTGAGGGCGCCGACTACAACGGACTTTTAATTCTCCCCTCCTCCTGCAAAAACGGCGAGGACGTAAAACCCATTCTCGGGCTCGACGACTACATCTTCGATATATCCGTAACGGCGAACAGACCCGACTGCCAGAGTATTTTGGGCATTGCGCGCGAGGTTGCCGCCGTGCTTAAAAAACCGCTCAAAGAACCCGCACTCGACTATAAAACGGCGGGTGCGGACAGGCGCGTAAAAGTTACCGTCGAGGCGCCCGAACTGTGCCCGAGATACATCGCGCACTACGTTAAAGACATAAAAATTGCACCCTCCCCCATGTGGCTTAAAAGAAGGCTGGCGCTGTGCGGACTGCGCTCCATTTCAAACGTGGTCGACATAACCAACTTTGTGCTCCTCGAGATGGGGCAGCCGATGCACGCGTTCGACCTCGACACGATTGAGGGCAGCGAAATAGTCGTTCGCCGCGCTCACGACGGGGAAAAGATAGTCACGCTCGACGAAAAAGAGTTCACTTTAAACCACGAAAACCTCGTGATATGCGACGGCAACAAGCCCGCAGCGCTCGCAGGCATAATGGGCGGACTCAACACCGAAATCAAAGATACGACGAAAGAAGTACTGTTCGAGGCGGCAAAATTTGCGCGCGACAGCGTGAGAAAGACTTCGCGCTCGCTCGGACAGCACTCCGATTCCTCGGCGATATTTGAAAAGGGTACGAACGAATATACCACGGAACGCGCAATGAAGCGTGCGCTCCACCTCATAGACGCGCTCGGCTGCGGAACTGTTACCGACGTGTGCTGCGACGTTAAAACGCCCTACTCCGACACCGAAATTAAGAAAATGGCGGTAAGCCCCGAAAAAATCAACGCGCTCCTCGGCATAGAGGTTCCCGTAAAAGACATGACGGAGATACTTGAAAGGCTGAATTTCGGCGTGGAGGAAAACGGCGGCGAACTTCTGCTCACTCTCCCCCGCTACCGCGACGACATATTCGCCTATCCCGACATTGCCGAAGAGATTATAAGAATGTACGGCTACGACCATATTCACGGCACGTTTATGCCGACGGCAAAAATAACCAACGGCGGATATAACGACAGTCAGCGCGCGGTAAACAAACTCAAGGCCCTGCTCGTGGCGGAGGGACTTTACGAAGTTTCGAACTACTCCTTCTATTCGGAAAAGGACGTAGACATGCTCAGAATTCCCGAAGGCGCGCCAGAGAGGAACTACATTAAAATTCTCAACCCCATAAGCGAAGAACTTTCGGTTATGCGCTCATTCCTCGCGCCGTCGATGGTGAACACCATGCTGAGGAATTTAAAGCGCGGAAACTACGAGGGCGGCGCGTTCGAGCTTGCAAAAGTTTATATCCCGAAGAGTCTGCCGCTTTCGGACTTCCCCGAAGAGAAATTAAAGCTGTGCATAGGCATGTGGGGTGGCGCCGATTTCTTTGAACTTAAAGGAATTACCGAAAACATTGCCGACAGCATAAACACAAAGTTTGAATACGTGAACGGCAACAGCCCCTTCCTTCACCCCGGCATCAATGCCGACATTCTATGCGACGGCGAAAAGATAGGCTACATCGGCGCGGTTGACCCCGCTGTGATTGAAAGCATCGCCGCAGAGAGAGGAATGGTTGTCGCAGAGCTCGACTATGAACTTCTCGAAAAGCACGCAAAGCCGTTTAAATACTCCCCCATTTCAAAATTCCCCGAACTCAAACGCGACCTTGCGCTTATCCTCGATTCTGCGATAAACTGCGGCGAAGTCGAAAAGGAAATTTACGGCGCCTGCAAATACGTAACCGACGTAAAACTGTTCGACATTTACGCAGGCAACCAGATTGAGAGCGGCAAAAAGAGCATGGCGTTCACAGTTACGTTCACTCCCAAAGACGAAGCTCTCTCGGGAGAAAAAGTAGACGGGTTCGTAAAGAAAATTCTTTCAAATTTAAAATTCAGGCTCGGCGCAACTCTCAGATAAATTTCTGCAATAATTTATCTGCCGCATAAAAATAATTAATTTAAATATTTAATAAAAACGGGTCGGATATCTTCCGCCCCGTTTTTTATTTTTAGTCTGCTGATTTCTTATATATTTTTAATTTTTATAAAGTACTATGTGTGATATAAATGTATTGTTTTGAGCTGTTTTTATGCAAATTTACTGCAATTTTATCAATTCATATAAACTTCGGGAACTTCTCCCTCCGCCACGCACTGCGCGAGCGGTATGCGGTAATTTACTGAAAAATTGCGGCGCGAGAACGCGCAGGAATATGAAATTTCGCAATTTAAATTACAATAAATTGTAAAAATAAATCCGTTTATTCCCGCGGGTTCCGCCGTATATTCCACCGCGCTTTCTGCAATAAATTTGGCATCAAATTTTAAATTAATTTTTGCTCCTGCTGAATTTGTAAACCCTAAAAACGACAACACCCCTACTTCCGCCGCCGACGGCCATTCTTCGCCGAAACATTTTTCCGTGCGGGCGGCTATCCCGTATGCGGCAAAATTTACGGCAGAGGAATTTACGTATATGGTAGTTTGGTTTTTATCCCCGCGCATGAGTGAAAACAGGTTATCGAATCCTCCCTCCATTACCGCGGCATTCACGCTGCGGGCGCAGGCACTCTTTACCTCGAGCGCAGCAGAGTACGCAGCGGCTCGCGTGAACGAAAACACTGAGAGCGCGGCAAACAATAAAATAAACGCAGCGACGGACAGCACAATTATCTTTGCCCTCCTCCTGCGGCACGACTTACACCTCATGCTATATTTTATGCCGCGCATAAATTGATAAAACAAAAAATCCGCAGGGAAAACAAAGTTCTCCCTGCGGGACACGGCACAAAACTGTTTTAAGTTTATTTAATCTTTTTGCCTTCGCCGAACGCCTTGCCGCAAGCCTCGCCCAGCTTTAAATATACGTTGTTGACAGGGTCGAAAGTAATCGGCGTAAATTTGGCGGGGTCGATTTTGCCGTCGGCGCCGAGTATGCTCTCCTCTGCGCTTACGTTTACAATCTCGCCTATAATAAGCCCGTCCTCATTTACTTTAACAAGCCTGCATTCGAGGGTCATGGGCAATTCGTCAATCACGGGTGCATCGACAAATTCGCTCTTCGTGGCATGGAAGCCCGCTTTTGCAAATTTATCCTTAACGTCGTTCCCCGATACCATCCCAACATAATCGCACTCCGCCACGTGTGCCGCGTCGGCCATGCTTACCGTAAACGCCTTGCGCTTTAAGATGTTCCTGGTCGTTTTATGCGATTCGGAAAGACAGAGGGCGACCTGGTTGTAGTCGCTTATTCCTCCCCACGCCGCGTTCATCGCGTCGGGAGTGCCGTCATCGCCGTAGGTGCCTATTATAAGCACGGGTAGAGGATACATATAGGTTTTGTGGCCGAAATTCTTTCTCATATAAAATCTCCTTAAAATATCCGCTTGCAGAGCGGATTTTATTACATTTTATTTATAAACGCACAAAAGCATTTTGCAACGCCGCAGGAAAAATTTTATATATTTCAATATTATCCGACGGCGCGCTTATAAATTGACATAGATTTTTTAAAGCGGTATAATCGGGTATATGGAAAACATTGTACTCATCGGCATGCCCGCCTCGGGAAAGAGCACTGCGGGCGTTTTGCTTGCCAAAAAAACGGGATACGGATTCATCGACACAGACCTGCTTATCCAGAAGCGCGAAGGCGCCCTTTTGTGCGACATTTTAAAGGCGCGCGGCGCAGACGGATTCATAAAAGCCGAAGAGCGCGTGAACGCCGAAGTCACCGCCGACAGGTGCGTGATTGCGACGGGCGGAAGCGTAGTTTACGGCGAAGAGGCGATGAAAAACTTAAAGTCGTTAGGAACGGTCGTTTACCTTAAAGTCGGGCTTGAATCGCTTGAAAAGCGGCTCGGAGGCGAAGATATATTCGCGCGCGGCGTAGTTATGAAAAAGCGCGGCGAAACGCTTGCCGAACTGCTTGCCGAGCGCGCGCCGCTGTATGAAAAATATGCCGACATAACAGTCGACTGCGACGGGCTGGGACTTGAAGAGACGGTGAGCGCGATAATAAACGCAGTGAAGCAAAGAAATTAAATGATAGGCATAAAATTGCGGCGGCGCGCAAAATTGTGCGCCGCCGCTCTCTCCGATACAGAATTTTATGGTAAAAGGCAGGCGCCCGCTTTTGTTTAAAAGCGGGCGCCTGAACTTTTTTACTTGTTGAGTTCGTCTTTAAGACCTTTGCCGGGCTTGAACGAGGGAACCTTGCATGCGGGAATGGTAATCTTTTCACCGGTAGCGGGGTTAACGCCCGTCCTCTCCTCGCGCTCTTTTGCCTCGAACGTGCCGAAGCCTACAAGCTGGAGCTTATCGCCGCTTGCGATAACTTCCTTAACGTTTGCGATGAACGCGTCGAGAAACTTCTCCGCGTCGCTCTTTTTAAGGTCGGTATCTGCGGCGAGTTTAGCCACAAATTCGCTTTTGTTCATACATTTTCCTCCTATGAACTTTATTAAAAGTTATATTAATTATAACATACCGTCTCCCCTATGGCAACTATATTAACATAATTTGAGCGGCTATGTTGATAACTTTATTTTTTGTGTAAAAATTAGAATTTTATAGCTCAGACTTTGCGATTTTGCCGCCGAATACGTATTTTAAAGACTTGATTATATAAATCCGAACCATAAAAATGGCGGTCGGGCGAAAAATTTTTCGCCCGACCTTAAAGGAGAGTAACATATGAGGCTTTCCGCATTTTGCTTCAAGCCCGTTTTAAAACGACCTTAAACATATTTTAAAAGGTCAGAAAAACGGTTCAGGTTTACGTTTGCCTTGCCGCAATGCACGGCCGAACCTATCGCCGCGGTAAAAAAACCGCCGCTTATGCCCGCATCGATTCCCGCCTCAGCGTCCTCTACCACGAGGCAGACGGATGGCGCAAGCCCTATAAACTCCGCTGCCTTTAAAAACACCTCGGGGTCGGGCTTGGAACGGGTGATGTTGTTGCCGTCGCTCACCGCGTCGAAATACCTGCGCGCGTCGGTGCGTTCCAGAATGAGAGGCGTATTTTTGCTTGAAGAGCCTATCGAAAGCCTGAGCCCTTTCCCCCTGAGTGCCGTCAGGGTGGAGCGCACCTCGTCGGATACGTCGGATGGCGACATTCTTTCGAGCAGTTTGCGGTACGCTTCGTTCTTTTCCGCCGCAAGTGCCTCCTTCTCTTCCTGCGAATACTTCTTTTCGCTCCTTTCGAGAATTATATCGAGGCTTGCCATGCGCGAAACGCCGCGCAGACGGGAATTTATCTGCCTGTCGAAATATACGCCTATGCTGTCGGCAAGCTCCTTCCATGCGAGATAGTGAAGCTCGTCTGTGCTGCAAATTACACCGTCGAGGTCGAAAATAACGCCCTTTATATCGTCTTTGTTAAACATTTCGCACCTTGCCTTTGTAATAGTCTGTGCGGGGCAGCCACTTGATGAACCTTTCGAGCTGCATATCCCAGAAACGCCACTCGTGTGTGAAGCCCTCTACGCTCTCCCAGCGGTGGGCGACGCCGAGATTGGTCATAGCCTGTTCCAGCCGCACGCTGTTGTCGTAAATAAAGTCGTTTTCACCGCACGAGAGATAGAATAATGGAAGTTTCGCACCTTCCTCCGCACGGCGCTTTAAAAGAGAAAGTATATTATACTTTTCAGCGGAACCGATACACTGCGTGAGGTCTACCTTTTCAATCGCGCCGGAAAAACTTCCGCAGGCGGCATACTTTCCGGGAGCGGAGAGCGCGTGGAAAACGGCGCCGTAGCCGCCCATGGACAGCCCTGCGATATAGGTATCCTCCCTCCTTCCGGATATGGGGAAATAGCCGCAGGCGAGCTGAGGAAGCTCCTCCCTTACAAACTCCTCCCACTTTTCGCCGACCCTGTCGGTATAGAATTTATTTTCGGCGGAGATGCACACGATGGCTATGTTGTTCTCCTCTGCGTAGAGTTCGGCGCGCGTATAGCCGAGCCAGCCCTCCTTGTTGTTGCCTATTCCGTGGAGAAGATATAAAACGGGATATTTTGCCTCGGGCGTGAGCGAATATTTATCCTTCGTTACGCCTATCGCGTCGGGATATGACGGCGACGGTATGATAAGAGTTACGTCGACCGCCCTTTCGAGGCATTTTGAAATGTAATTGCAGTTAATCTTCATTCAGTTTCCTCCTGCCGCCCGTATCCGCGCACGAAATCATTCAACCGTGCGGCGGGCGTCCCACTTGCCGCAGAACGGGTCTACGGGCGATTTTCCCGTAAATGCGCTCCTGCCGACAAGCTTATCTACGAGCAGAGGCAGCGTGTATTCGTTTATGCCGTACGTATTTACATACGTTCTGACCATGGGCACGTCGAGCAGGTGATAGGGATTTTCGGTCGAAATAAACACGGTGGGCACGCTCGCCACATAGCGGGGAACGTTTGAACCCATGGGGTTGAGCCACTCTATGCGCACGGTCGTCTGGTTTGACTTTGTTGCAAGGTTGCAGAAATATAATATCAAATCGTAATTTTCGGCAATCTCTTTAAAAGGCGTAGTTTTCCCCTCGTTGCCGGGTTTGGGGACGAAGCGGGTGACGTCAAACCCCTCTTTTTCGAGCAGAGGTCTCACCTTTTCGAATATGCCCGAGGCGCGCGCATAACCGAGAGGGTTTTCACCGCTCTCTATGTCGTAGACGAGCACCCTTTTATACTTTTCAGCCGTGAGCGGAAGCACGCCCTTCTGCTCCTTTACGAGCGTTATGCTCTTATCTGCGATATCGCGGGCGTAATCCCTGAATTTTTCGCAGCCGAGCACCTTTTTTGCATTTTCAAGCGAGGGTACGTTGTTCTTTTTGTGGAGCCCGAGCGAAGCTTTTAAGGCAAGTATCCTTAAAACGGCCTCGTCGAGGCGCTCCTTTGTTATGACGCCCTCCTCCACGCCGCGCACCATAAACGAATAGTCTTCGTCGAGGTTCTTTGTGAAGAGGAACATGTCGCACCCCGCCGCAATGGCAGCGGGAACGGCCTTATCGCGCGGCATTGCCGCGTCGAAGCCCGCCATCGTCGTGGCGTCGGTTATTATAAGCCCTTCAAAGCCGAGCTTGCCGCGCAGAAGTCCGCACAAAAGCTCCTTTGAAAGGGACGCTGGCAGAATTTCGCCGTCTTTAAGCGACGGGTTGAGCGCCCTAGAGTAGGCGGGCTGCATTATATGACCAACCATAAAGGTCTTTGCGCCCTCGGATATCAGTCTTTTATATATCGCACCGTAGGTCTTATCCCACTCTTCGCACGAAAGGTCGTTTACCGTCGTGCACAGATGCTGGTCGCGCTCGTCCCTGCCGTCGCCGGGGAAATGCTTCACCGATACGGCAAGCCCGCGGCTCTGGCACTCCTTTGTATAACGGGAAGCGCACTCCGCCACAAAAGCGGGGTCGGCGCCGTATGTGCGGGTATTGGTTATGGGATTGCGGAAATTGTAGTCGATATCGCTGACGGGGGCGAATGCGTAGTTTGCGCCCACGGCTTTGCCCTCCTCGGCGCACGCTTCGGCAAGCTTTGCAGCATATCCGGCGTCGCCCGTCGCGGCTACCGTCATCTGTGAAGCGACGAGCGTGCCTTCTGCGGCTATGCCGTTGCCGCCCGCCTCCAGATTTGCGGCTATCAGAAGGGGTATCCTGCTCTTTTTCTGCATTTCGCCGACGAGCGGAACGAGAGTTTCGGCAGGCATGCTGCGGCACATAACGCCGCCCGCCTTTACCCCGTTCACCGTTTTTTCGATGAGCGCCTCGTCCTTGCCGTAGGCAATGAGAAAGAAGAGCTGACCTATTTTATCCTCTTCAGTCATCGAGGAAAAGGTATCTTCTACCCACTTTATATCCTGTTCTTTCAGATAAAAGGGATTGCCCCTGAATTTGTTCAAGTCCATAATAACACACACTATAACTTTTTTAAAGCCGTATAAATAAGGTTTATTTACACGGAGCAGTTTTTTACTATATCAGGCAGATTTGTTATCGGCCTTTTTGGGCGAAATGCGTGCAAGCAGTTTCTTTACGGCACGCACCATGGCGGCCTGGTTTGAAGTATATACCACTATGAGAACGATTACCACGCCGGTGACAACCGTCTGCAACGAGGAATCTATGCCGGAGCATACCATGCCGTACGTCATCACCTGCATGCCGACCGCGCCAACCCATACGCCCCAGGGCATACAGGTGAAATCGGCGAGGAAAAGTCCTACGAGCACGGCGCCCATCGACGAATACATTACAGATGTGGAACCGAGATTGGAAACAGGAGTAACGTTCGCCTGGCAGGCGTTGAAAACGGCCGCAACGCCGAGAAGCACGCCCACCACTATATAGGTGAGGAATATGTTCTTCTTTTCTTTAACGCCCGAGTTGATTGCAAGGGGCGCGTTTCTGCCGAGCGATTTGCAATCAGCGCCGAATTTGGTGCGCTCGAGCAGAATGTACATGACGATAAGTATTACCGCAAGAATAATGTAGCACCACGGCGCCTGAGTTATGGCAATCACGCTGTCGTAACGGTTGAGCTGAACGCCGAGCCCGTCGAAGAGAATGGACGTGAACGATTCGTAAACCATAACTATGCCGAGCGAAACAATCATGTTTGGTACGCGCAGCACGATATATGCAATCGCCTCTATTGCGGCGAGAAGAGTCGCCGAAACTATGCAGCACAGAAGAATTACTACGGCGTTCTGGCTTATGGCAAGGCCGATATTGCCGCCTATTATGCCGCCGAGCACGACTATGGTGCCCGTCGCAAAGTCCCAGCGCCCGCCCGAGAGAGGCAGAGCTATGGCAAGCGCGACTATCGTGGGCAATACGCTCTGGCGGAATATATACTCGAATCCCGAGCCGGAAGTGAACGAAGCCACGCTGCCGCCTATCGCCGAGATAATGAGGAACAAGAGCCACATGGCGACGGGAAAAATTAGTGTTTTTAAGTAATTGAGCGCCGTCTTTTTTACTTTCTGCGCGTTTATTTTCATTGCGATACCCCTTATCCGCCCCGCCGCGCGCACCGCGCGGCGGGGCAAAATGTTTTAAGGTGTTTTATTGGAGGTTTTGCCTCCGCCGCATTACTGCGCGCGGAGAGCGGTAATTTCGCTGAGCATACGGGTGGTAAGTTCGGTGAGGTCTGCCCAGGTTGCATTCTCGTTGAACGTGAGCATGCAGTTTTTGAGTTCGTCAATCGTTATGGGGCCGTTGGCCTTGTCGCCTATAACGTAGTTTTTGTAATCGGCAACGTCGTCGGTGGAAGTAAGAATTACATAGTCCGCCGCGCCGTCGGAACCGCCGTACAGATAACCTTCGCTGGTTGCGGCAGCCCTGTCGGAGTACCATGCGGCACCGTCGGATTCAAGTGCGTCGTAAGCGCGGGCGAACAGGCTTGCCATGCATTCAACGTGGTTGTTGTTGCCTGCCGCAAGCAGCGTGCCGTCGGCAAGGTATCCTTCCACCTGGTCGGTGTATCCGAGGGAAATCATCTTAACGTCGCTGTGTCCGTTGCTGCGGAGCGCGGGAAGAACGTAGTCCATGCCGGAGCCCATGCCCACCACTACCTCTATATCGGGATAGTCGGAGAACATCTGAACTACCGTGGCGTTGCACGCATCGGAAGTGAACATGAAGTAATAGTAATCGCCCTTATAGCCGAAGGGAATCTCCATAGCCTCCTGGTTTGCGTCGCATATCACCTTATCGTCGTTGAGGTTATCGACCATGGAATTCCAGAGAGTGTTGCCGTCGATAAATGCGAACGGAGGGAAGGAAATGCCTGCAATCTGCGTGTAGTCGGTAGCGTTGAGAACTTCGGCAAACTGATTGCCCGCAACCGAAGGGTCGCCCGAGAACTGCTTAACGCCGCCGAGGAAATATTTGCTCTGCAATGCATCGGTGGAGATGCTGGAAGTTGCGGTATCGGCAAGGAGCAGACCGTAGTAAACGCCTGCCGATTCGCACATTTCAACGCATCTGTCGATTGCGGTGTTGTAGCCGCTGAATACGGCGTTGCAACCCTGGTTGATGCACGATTCAAGACCCTGGATATGCGAATCGTCGTCCTGCCCTACCGAGACGTATACGAAGTCTACGTCGAAGCCGCTCTCGAGATAGTCGCCGTACGACTGAATCTGCTGACCCTGCACGTCGGTGAAGTTATAGAGCAGAACGCCTATCTTGTATTTGGCGCTTTCGCCGCAGCCGGCAAGCGCGCAAATTGTTCCTATGAGCGCCGCACATGCAACGGCGAGCGCACATATTTTGAGTAAAAATTTTTTCATCGCTTTTCTCCTTATTTATTTTTATCTTGGAAGCGCCTTTACCGACGCCTGCCTTCTTAAAGTGAAACCTATCATTACAAGGAATACGACGCCCTTGACGAGAGATACATACATATCGGGTATTCCGAGCTGTGAAAGTCCGTTGGTTAAAAGAATGTAGGTTATCGACCCTACTATCGCCGCGCTCATGCGCGATTTGCTGCCGCCCGAGAGAAGCATGCCGCCGAGTATGAGCGAAATCATCACGTCCATTTCGCGGCCCGAACCGAAGTTCTGCGTTACCGAACCCGTGCGGGAGAGATAGAACATTGTAGAAAGCGCCACGCAGAAACCTGCGATTGCATAGCAGATATATTTGGTTACGTTGACGTTTGCGCCCGACTGCGCCGCAGAGAGCGGATTATCGCCTATCGCCCTCGAATATTTGCCTATGCGCGTATATGTGAATATGAACCAGCCTGCAAGCGCGACGAGAACCATGATTAAAATCATGAACCACGTTTCCTGAAAGAGCGACATTGCCGAGCTGTTTTCCAGCCTGTAACTGCCGAGCGTGCGCGATACGAAGAACGTTACCAGCCCGCGCGCGGTGAACATTATAGCAAGCGAAGCTATGGTGCTTAAAATGCGCGTTTTTATCGAAAGGAATATGCTGCCGACGTAGAGAACTTCGCAAACGGCGACATTGAGGACGAATGCGAGAATTATGCCGCCGGCGGAGCCGCCGAGCGCGTTTATTATCTCTATCGACATAAGCGCGCAGATGGCGATTACGGCGCCTTCGGCGATATCGAGGTTGCCGTGCGAGAACACGAACATCATGCCTACGCACATTATCATAAGCGGCGTGAGCTGGCTTATTATCGAGCTTATGCTGTAAGAGGAAAACAACCTGCCGCCCGTGGCCGCCGAAAAGACTATTACGACGAGGATTAAAAGCCCGTAGCGGATGAGCGTATTTTTGTTGCTCCTTGCAAAGGAAAGCGCCTTTAAGAGCTTTTCGTTTTTAATTTTTGTTTGCTTTTCCATCTTTGTCCGCCCTTAAATCATATAGTCTATAATATCGCTGTCGCGCAGGTCTTCGCTTCTCATAAATTCCTTGGATATGCCGCCGTCCTTCATAATCAGAATTCTGTCGCTCATGCCTATGAGCTCGGAAAGTTCTTCCGATATTATCACTATCGCGTAACCTTTGAGTTTGAGGTCGTACAGCAGTTGGTACATCGTCGTCTTGACGCCGACGTCTACGCCGCGCGTGGGCGAGTCGAACACGAGAATGTGCGAATTGTTGCCTATCCACTTTGCAAAGGAAACCTTTTGCTTGTTTCCGCCCGAAAGCTCGCGCACGTCCTGGTTTATCGACGAACACTTTATTCTGAATTCGTCCACCTGGTCCTTCGAGAACTGTCTTTCGCTCATCGAAGGGACGACGCCGAAGATTTCAAGTTCGTTTATCGCCGAAAGGCAGAGATTGTCGCGTATGCTGCCCTGCAGAATGAGCGTTTCTTTGTCCCTGTCCTTGGATATATAGCCGATGCTCGCGTCGAGCGCGTCGCGTATCGACTTTACCCTGTATTCGGCTATTTCGTATCTCTGTTCGGCGGGTTTTTCTTCCTCCGCCTCCGTGCCCTTTTTAAAGAGCGACTTTATTTTTCCCCTGAACAGTCTCACCGCTCCCTTTGCGCGTTCGAGATAGAGCTTTCTCTTCTCCTTCCGCGTGAGCCTGCGGGGAGAGTATGCGGTTACCGAACCAGAAGCAATCCTCTCCATTCCGAAGAGCAGTCTGCCGAGCTCGTGTATGCCGCTGCCCGAGAGTCCGCCGATTCCCACTATTTCTCCGCGGTGGACGGTGAGGTTTATGTCCTTTAATATTCCCGCGTTTACACCCTCCGCCTTTATGGCCACTTCGTCGCTGCACGAAGGGTCGAAGTCGGCGCGGTAGTAGTTGCCCTCTATCTTTCTGCCGACCATCTTCTGCTTTATGAAATCTTCGTCGAACTCCGACTTGTTTATCGTGGCAATCAGGCTGCCGTCGCGGAGCACGGTGAGATTGTCGCATATTTCCATGAGCTCGGGGAGGTCGTGCGAGATGAACAGCACGGCTTTTCCCTCTGCGGCGAGACTGCGCATGATTTCGTGAATCTTGTCGCGTCCGTCCTGGGAGAGCGCCGTCGTAGTTTCGTCGACTATGAGCAGCTCGGGCTTGTAGTAGAGCGTTTTGGCAATCTCCACAAGCTTACGGGTTTCGAAGTTATAAGCTGCGGCGGGGCGGGTAACGTCGATATCGACGCCGATTGCTTCGAGAGCTTTCCTCGCCTCCTCTTCCATCGCGCCCTTGTTTAAAAAGCCGAACTTTGAAAAGCGTTTTTCCTCACCGAGGAAAATATTTTCGGCTACGGTGAGATAGTCTACCGTGCCCGCCTCCTGCACAATCATTCCTATTCCGTGACTGCGCGCGTCGCCGGGGTCGGCGGGACGGTACGGCTTGCCCTTTAAAATTATTTCGCCCGAAGTTATGCTGTGTATTCCGCAAATCATCGAGGAAATTGTCGATTTGCCCGAGCCGTTTTCCCCTATGAGCCCCTGAATCTCTCCGAGGCGCACGACAAAATCGACATTGTTTACCGCAACAACGTCGCCGAACTTTTTGGTGATTGACTTTGTTTCAAGAAATATCTCGCCCATAAAATGTTCTCTCCCTTAACGTCGGATATATTTTATTATAAATATGTAATGTGCGCAATACACTTCTTTATCCGATTTTTTGTTGTTTTTTAACACGATTTGCGCGATGCAAACTAATTTCACCGTAATTTTATTGACATTATCGGCGCGATGTAGTATTTTATATTTTGAAAATGATTGATTTTTAATTTTAAACACGGAGCGCTAACCATATGGAATACAGGCATGAAATAATAGAGTTTCCCGACAGTCTGCCCCTCAAAATTTTCATTCACCGCATAGGCGACGTGGGCATGCACTGGCACCAGTCGCTCGAACTTTTGTATATCGTGAGCGGCAACGTTGAGATTACGGTCGGAAAAGACGTATTCCGCCTCTCCGACGACGACATGCTGCTCGTAAACTCGAACATGCCGCACTCTCTCTTTTCGGAGGATGCGACGATGATTGCGACGCAGATTAAGCCCGAGAGGCTTATGAACATACCCGAAAAACTCAAATACTGCCTGTTCGACTGCGTATGTTCGGCGCAGTCCGACGAAAACCGCGAAAAATTTGCCGGAATCAAGAGCTGCCTTGCCAGCCTTTTAAAACTTAATATAGAGGGCGGCGCGCACGTATCTTTGATGAACACCTCGCTCTGCTATAAGCTCATGTACGAACTTTACGTGAACTTTGCAAAACAGGGCGGCGGCGCGCAGTCCGACCAGCGCGAAATGTTTGCCCGCATTACAGAACTGCTCGCCTATATTAACGAACATTACAGCGAAAATCTCTCGCTCGAAAAACTCGCATCGGTGTGCTACGTAACGGTGCCCTACCTCTCTAAGATGTTCAAAAACGCAATGAACATTACGCTGAGCGAATATATAAAAGGAATAAGATTGCACCACGCCGCCGTCATGCTGCTCGGCTCCCCTCACTCGATAGACGAAGTGAGCTATGAGTGCGGCTTCCCCAACGTGCATTCGTTCATCGCCGCGTTCAAGGAAAAATACGGCGCCACGCCGGGACACTGGCGGAAAGAGAACAAGCCGCGCAACACCATTTTAAAACACAACAGCTCCGGCATCGACAAAGAAAAATCCATAGGCTATTACAGCATAAATTCGCCGATACTTTACAGCCAGGTATCCGACTTCATCAAAAAATACTCAGAATCCCACTCGTTCACCGCCGACAGCGCCACCGAGACGGCGGAAACGGAGAAAATATTTATCCCGCGCGACGGGGAGATAAAACTCAGGCACACCGCGCGGATGTTTATAGGCGTCAGCCGCGCGAGGGAACTTTTATCCGAGGAGATACAGCGCGAACTTAAAGAGGCCCAGCGCGAGATAGGTTTCAGGTTCGTCAAAGTCCACTCAATACTCGACGACGACATGATGGTCTACGACGATGCCGGCAGCGGCCCAAGCTATAACTTTGCCCTTATCGACAAGGCGTTCGACTTCCTGCTCTCGATAGGGCTCAAACCCTATATGCAGCTCTCGTTCATGCCGTCGAAGCTCGCGCGCGACAAAAACAAGACGACTTTTTATTGCGGGCTGATAACGTCTATGCCGAGCGACATGGCTATATGGGAAGATTTGATTTACAGGCTTACAATGCACCTTGCCGACAGATACGGCAGAGAGGAAATTGAAAGCTGGCCGTTTGCGGTATGGAACGAACCCGCCACATCCGAACAGCTCTTCGGGCTGGGCGAGAACGACTATTATGCGCTGTACGAGCACTCGTACCGCGCCATTAAACGAGCCGACAACGCCATTCAAGTGGGCGGGCCCTCCCACTTTGCCGCGTACGGCAAGTCAGACGACTTTCTTTTCAGATTTATCGCATGGGCGAACACGGCCGGCTGTGCGCCCGACTTTCTGGACGTGCACTACTACGACATAGACATGCGGCAGCCATACCTCGACGAAAACGGAGTAAAGAGATATACGCCCCTCTCGCCCCGCGCGGGAACGTTCGGCGAGTTTCTTCATGCGTTGAAAGAGCGCCTGCACCGCGACGGCGCGCATATGCCGCTGTATATAACGGAATGGAATTCGACGACGTCGCACAGGGATATGCTGTCCGACACCTGCTTCAAGTCGGCATATATAGCAAAAAATCTGCTCGAAAATTACGACGAAACCGACGGCATGTGCTACTGGCTGCTCTCTGACATGCATTACGAGAGCAGATTAAACAAAAAGACGTTCCACGGCGGGCTGGGGCTTTTTACTTATAACGGAATTAAAAAGCCGTCGTACTTTGCATACAAGTTCCTTTCGGCGCTTGGCAACAAGCTACTCTGCCGCGGCGACGGGTATTTCGCGACGAAAAGAGGCGACGAATACCGCATTATTTTATATAACTACTGCCACTACTCGCGGGCATACTCGGAGGACGTGGGCATAAACACAACCTACACCGACAGATACTCCGTATTTCCCGATAAGAAAGAGATTTCGTTCGAGCTTGAACTTGAAGAGAGCGAGGGAAAATACCGCGTAAGCCAGCAAATTCTCGGCAGGGAGAGCGGCTCGGCGTTCGACGATTTCGTAAAATCGGGAGCGTGCGAACCCATTTCGGCAGACGACGCCGAATATCTGCGCGGACATTCCATGCCTCAGACATCGGGGTGTTTCTGTTTGTCGCCCGTAAAAATAAACGTCACTTTAAAGCCGCTCGAAGTCAGACTTATAAAAATCATTCCCTCGCGTTCGGATGACTGACAATCTGATTTTAAGCCGCCATGCAAAAAAATGCTTGAAATATAAGCATTTCTGATAACAGTTATGGCAAATCTGATATAAAAAAAAGCCCGCTCAGCAAAAGCGGGCTTTTTACTCTTTATGCAGAAATATAAAAAACGGGTAGCAAAAGCCACCCGTTTTTATTGGAGCAGGTGACGGGAGTCGGACCCGCCGAAATCAGCTTGGGAAGCTGACGCCATACCGCTAGGCGACACCTGCATTAAATTCATCTCAGTTAATATATCACAAATTGTCAAAAAAGAAAAGCGTTATCGCCTACTTTTTTATCGGTTTTTAAAATTTTAGCATCCGACTCTGTATATATGCGCAGTGTGCCCGTTATATGTCGGCTGTTACATAATATTTTAAAAATTTTTTAAAAAAGTGGGCAAAATCATTTGGCATTTTGTTTTATTTTAAGTATAATAGTTAAGCTGTTTGCGATATTGAGGTGTAGCGCAGCTTGGTAGCGCGTCTGGTTAGGGACCAGAAGGTCGTGGGTTCAAGTCCCGTCACCTCAACCACAAAAAAAGTAAGCGATATTTGGTCGCTTACTTTTTTTGTATTCCAACCATATTCTTACTCTATTTTATCTTGCCTGTTAAATCTGCAAGTTTATTGACCGTATAAAGAGAAAACCCGCAGACTTTCGTCTGCGGGCCTTCCCTTATGAACTTACACTGCTTGATATAGTATAATGCAAAACCCAACTCTTCAGTGCCTTTAAAGCAATTCGGAAGATATCAACACATATATTATAATACCGCTTTTTCCAAATATCAATTATTTGAAGCACATTTCTTATAATTCAGTACGATAAATTTTTCCGCAAGCGTTTTCAGACGGCAAAGATTTTATTTTTTGATTTACTTTTAATTGACGAGAGATTGAAAAAAGAATATAATAGTCGGGTACGAGGCGTAGCGCAGATGGTAGCGCGCTTGGTTCGGGACCAAGAGGTCGTGGGTTCGAATCCCGTCGCCTCGACCAATAAAAACAGGCGGTTTTCCGCCTGTTTTTATTTTTTTGAAGAGGCAATACGGGATTCGAGGGGAGGCAAGCAAGCTAAGCTTGCGCTGGTCGGCGGAGTCTACCGACGACAAAACAGCGGACAGCCGCTGTTTTCCGTGCGCGTCCGCACAAGGCGCGAATCCCGTCGCCTCGACCAATAAAAACAAACGGGTGGCTTTTGCTACCCGTTTTTTTTAAGGTTTTATGTATTGGCAGGGAACGGCTTTCAGGCCGCCCCTGCCTTTTATTTATACGGCAGAATTTTTCCGAATTAGCTTTCAGCTTTCGTCGGAATCCACCTCGAACAACGTTATAACCACGTAAAATTTCGCGGAGGAAAGCTTGTCGTAAGCGTCGAGTTTTATTTTCAACGTAGCGCCCGCCTGTGCCTGCATGAGCAGAAGTCCCGCGGAATTGCCGTTCTTTTCCGCCATAGTAATTTCAGATGCGGGAAGTTCGGAGCCGTCAAGTTCGAGAACCGCATTGCTGCCGCCGTAGCATCTGAGTTCGTAGTCGGTTTTGAACTGTACGAGATATAACCCGTTTTCGGCAAGTTCTATATCGGCGCCGTCGGCGGAAACAGACTTACAATCGTAGGGGAAAATCTGCGTTTCGCCGAACTGCACATAGGGTTCACCCTCTTCAAAATCGCCCTCGGCTGAGAAGATACATTTGCCGCATACAGGGCACTTGCAATCCTCACCCTTAGGGCCCGTGGCGCCTGTAGCACCTGTTGCGCCCTTGGGGCCCGTTGCACCTGTTGCGCCTGTGACACCCGCCGTACCCGTAACACCTGTTGCACCGGTTGCGCCTGTTGCACCTGTCGCGCCGGTCATTCCGGTTGCGCCTGTTGCTCCCGTCGCGCCGCGGGGAATTGCGAAATCGAAGATATGGTTGGTTTCGGTACCGCTGTCTGTTACGGCGGCAAATTCTTCGGGCTCGAGAGTCGTGGTCGAACCTGCGGCGAGAGTATCCGCAACGCCGGTGGCACCCGTAGCTCCCGTTGCTCCGTCCGCTCCGTCAGCACCGTCTGCGCCGTCGGTACCCGCAGGCCCGGTTGCGCCCGTTGCACCTGTTGCACCTGTTGCACCCGTGGGGCCTGTCACACCCGTGGCGCCGGTCACTCCCGTAGGACCGGTGGGGCAGGTGCAATATGGGAATTATTTTGTAGTTTGTTCGCGGTATTCCACGAGAGTTTTGTTAGATATAAGTTTGTAGTAGATATGAATGTGCCGCGGTTCGTCGCCGTCCGTCTTTTCTCCGACGGTGATAAACTCGATGAATTGCAGGCACATTTCGCGCGTCAGATGCTCGCATCTGCCGTAGCGTTTGAGTCGGGCTATATACTCCTCGGCATCCGCCTCTATGGTATCCGCCTCGGCAAGCCGCTTTTCAATTTCGGCAATGCGCTTTTGCGCGCTTTCCTTCTCCGCCTGATACTTCTGGCACAGATTAGCGCACACGCTTTCAGGGAGATTGCCCAGCACCTTCTCTTCAAAAGCCGATTGAATGAGCTTATCCAACCCTGCAAGCCTGTCGTTGAGTGAGCGCAACTGCTTTTCATCTGAGAGCCTATTGCGCTCGCCGCACTTTGCACGTTCTTTAAAGAAATGCTCCTTTGCCCTTTCCTCGTCAATTTCCACCTTGCCGAGCATATC